>REEF01001010.1 GCA_007695205.1 Planctomycetaceae bacterium | reverse complement strand
ACGCTGCGAAGACTGGTAACTGCGGTGGGGATCACCCTTCGCGATCGACATCGCTTGTCGTCAGAAGAATGGTCCGTCGGGTGCTTAATAACGAAGACCCGTTCTGGTGGTCATGCGAATAAAAGAAGGAGCGGGGTTCGTGTTCAGCCGAATCGCTTCTCTGGGGTTATATCGTGAGCTGACTTGACGAATCCCGCTCCCATGGCTTTGTCGCTGCGCAGACCTACGGCAGTTCGACCGGCAGACCGCTTCTGGGCAGCGAGACGCGGCTGCCCTGCTGGCTGCCACAAATTGTGCCTAGACGATCTACGAGAACGATTGATCGATGACCTCGCTTGCCCCGCCGGTTGCTCTTCGCTATCGTATCGATAGCCGCGCGGAACACCGATCGAAAAACACGCGGTATACTAGAAGAGTATCATTGCCGTTCCCCCGCCCGGAATCTGTTGCGCCCATCTTTTTGAGCCATGGGCTACCCAATTACCGGGTCGGAGAACCCTCATAACTCGGTCCATCCATGCAGCCAGAACCACCCTACGTCGCCGACAAATCATCGCGCGCTTCCCACCCCTTCCGACGGGCGTTGCTCCGCGGTTTGGGGATCGTTCTGCCGCCGTTGTTGACGGTCGTCGTCTTCATCTGGGCATGGACCTTGATCGATCAATATGTGCTTCAACCTGTCGAAGGGGTCGCCTCCTGGACTCTGATCCGATTGGAATGGGACGTTCGCCGCGTGCCGCCCGACGAAGCGGATATCGACGACTATCAACTGCTGAGCACGCGTGAATGGATTCCTCGGCACGTCTACGAAAGGGTTACCGAGAACCCCGGCTCGGAGAGACCGGTGACGGCCAGTCAATACTACCGCCGTTACGTGCGGATTCAGTACCTCCAACCCTGGATCGTCATTCCCACCTTTCTCCTGTTGTTCATCTCGCTGCTGTACCTACTCGGTTGGCTGCTGGCGGCTGGGGTGGGACGGCTGATGTGGGCGTCGTTCGAACGGATGATCGATCGTTTGCCTTTGATCCGCAATGTTTATTCGTCGGTGAAACAGGTGACCGATTTTGTATTCAGCGAACAGACCATCGAGTTCAATCGGGTGGTTGCTGTCGAGTACCCGCGCAAGGGCATCTGGTCCATTGGGTTCGTCACGGGCGAGAGCCTGTTGGACATCCGATCGGCGGTCAACGAGCCGGTGGTTACCCTGCTAATGCCGACATCTCCGCTACCGATGACGGGATTCACGATTACGATGCGCAAGAGCGAAACGATCGATCTGGACATGACGATCGATCAGGCCATCCAGTTTATGGTCAGTTGCGGGGTGGTCATCCCGCCTCGGCAGCTACAGCGTCCCGAGCCTGCTTCCCGGTTATCTGCGGAATTGTTTTCCACTGCGAAGCTGCCAGAACCCGCAACGTCTGCCGACGATTCGTCTTCGTCCAGCACCCAAGATTCGGGCAAGAATTCGTCGCCGTCCGCTTCCAACCACAAACCGTCGAAATCCTGATCATGCCGGCGACTTCGAACCGCGAGTCGATTCTTGTGCCATCCCATGACGCGTCTCCCAGCGCGGGAGCTTTGGGTACTTCGCCGCTTCGATTGGGCACGCGGGGCAGCGCCTTGGCACGTTGGCAGGCACAATGGGTTGCCGCACAGCTTCAACGGCTTGGCACGGATGTCCAGTTAGTCATCATTTCCACGCAAGGCGATGTCAACTCGCAACCGCTTGACCAAATCGGGGGGCAGGGCGTTTTTACCAAGGAGATTCAACGTGCCCTGTTGGACGGACGGATCGATCTGGCGGTGCACAGTCTGAAGGATCTTCCGACCCAGCCTGTTCCGGGCTTGATGCTGGCCGCGATCCCCGAGCGCGAGAGCAATCATGACGTGCTGGTGTGCCGACGGGCAGCCGATCTGGAGGCGTTACCGCCCGGCAGTCGAGTTGGCACGGGCAGCAACAGACGACGAGCCCAGTTGTTGTTCCACCGTCACGATTTGATCGTCAGCGGCATTCGCGGCAACGTGGAAACCAGGCTTCGCAAGCTGGCCGAGGGTCAGTTTGATGCCCTGGTGCTGGCGGAGGCCGGTCTTCGTCGTCTGGGACTTCAGGAGCACATCACCTGGGTGGTTCCTCGATCTTGGATGCTACCGGCTGTGGGCCAAGGTGCGTTGGGAGTCGAAATCCGTGACGGCGATCGGCGAGCGCAACAGGCATTAGCGCCCTTGAATCACTCGGACACCAACGCCGCCGTCCAGGCGGAACGCAACATGTTACGGGCCTTGGGTGCTGGTTGTTTGGCGCCGGTGGGTGCTTGGGCGAGGATCGAGCACGATTCGCTCCGACTGGACGGCGTCGTGCTCAGCCTGGATGGCACTTGCCGTCTGGCCGTCTCCGTCACTGGCCCCCTGTCCGAACCAGTCGAGTTGGGCGTGCTGGCAGCGCGGCGTCTGACATCTCAGGGCGCCGCGGACTTGATTCAATTCAGTCGGAACCCCAGCGACTTATCTTAACGGTTTTGCTGTTGATGCCGACGATTCCGGCCGATCATACCTTTGGGGACTGGTCCGATCGGCTGCCGTCTGTTCGGACCTCGCCAATGTTTTCGAGCTTAGCAAGGGGAAGGACTGAATCATGATGGTCGATTCATCCCGTTTTGGGCAGGTTGCGATCGAGCCGGAGGATGTGCTGTTGTTTTCTCGGGGGCTGTTTGCCTTCGAGAATCATCGTCATTGGGTTCTTCTGGCCGACGGTGACGAGCGATCGGTGGCTTGGTTGCAGAGCATTCAAGATCCCGAAGTCGCTTTGCCATTAGTCAGTCCTCGGTTGTTCATCCCCGACTACCGCGTCAGCATCGGCCGTAACCAACTGACACCTTTGGAGTTAGCGGCTTTAGATCAGGCGTTTGTCCTGAATGTGTTGAATCGGAATCAAGGGCAACTAACCATCAATTTGAAGGCTCCGGTGATCATCAACTTGGACCGCCGCATCGGTCGCCAGGTAGTCACCAATGACGAACAGCCTTTACAGATGGCATTACCCACAGCCACGGTACGTCTGCGCAAGAGCGCGTAATGGTCCCTGTTGGTCCACAAAAAAGAGCGGTTTGTAGCCGATCGGTCATCTTCGGCGGTGGCGTACCCGATACTTGCAAGGGATCGGGTTGCAAGGCACCCGGTCGACCGGTGGTGCCAGGGACGTGCAGCCGTAGTGTGGTTGGGAAGCCAGGACCGGATCGAGGGTTGGGTTAGGCGTTTACTGGAAGGAGCCAACGATGTTGGTTTTGTCGAGACATCGCGACGAGAGCATCATGATCGGCGACGACGTCGTGGTTACGATTGTCGATATACGGGGTGACAAGGTTCGTTTGGGCATCAATGCCCCGCAGGACATCCCTGTCCATCGGCGGGAAGTGTACGAGGCCATCAAGCGGGAAAACGAAAGTGCCGCCAGGATGTTGCCCCCCGACGTCAGCAACGTGCACATCCCGAATTCTGCCACGACCTGACGCCAACGCGAACGGGGTCGGGAGTCGTTTTCGGGCAACAACGAACCATGTGGAAAACGTTCTCTCCGAAAACGACTCCCGACCCCTTCTGCAAAACGCCACACAAATTCATTTCCCGATGCTTATCACGCATCCAGAACGCGAACGGGGTCGGGAGTCGTTTTCGGGCA
>REEF01000902.1 GCA_007695205.1 Planctomycetaceae bacterium | reverse complement strand
TCTTCCTCTCCAAGGCCGGTTCTCGAGCCATGGCAATCGTCCTTTCCGTCTGTTTTATTGACTTCACGTGCGTATTTCGACGTGTTTTGCCTAAGTTTAGAGCACGGTCGCACTGCGATCAACCGGGGGGCTCAGCACCGTGCTGGATGCATGCGGCGTCGATCCACCCGGCAAAAACACCACTGGTTTTTACGATCCTACGGGATAAAACGAAAGGACAAAGGGATGTGGAACTGAGGTAGGCTGCACGGTGATCGCCCTGTCCGACACGGTGGGACAGGCCACTTCACAAACGCCGCAGCCATTGCAGCGGTCCAAGTCAACGCACGGCCAGTGCTTGGTTCGTCGCGGGCGACGTGGCTCATTGTTCACGATTTGCGTCAGAGGTCTCATCGATCCTTCCAAACGTCAAACCTTCATCGTTGGGCGGACTGCCAACCATGATGAATTGAAATTTGTCAGGACCTCTGGACTTGACCAATCCTGCCATCGCACCCTGCTCGGCAGTCCTCAGACCATCCAGGATCCGCTTCGCCACCTGATCTTCCGGCTGATTCTCGATCACAAGTTCCAGCCGCTGACTGGCCTGCTCGAGGTATCCCATCACCATGTAGTGGTAGGCCAAGACAAAGTGGGCGGCGGCATCGTTGGGGTTCTGCTCGCTGAAATCCTCCAGTCTTCGCAAATGCTCCGTGTAAATGGCGACGTCCGAGAACAGACCGCTGATCGTCGTCCAGTTCATGCCGGGCGCGACGGCCAACACTGCGTTCATCACCGAAGCGGCCCGAGTGTAGTCGCCCAAGGCTGCACTTGGGGACACACAATTAAATCACAATCAAGCACTCAGCAACCACCCCCCGTTCGAACCGGTGCGCATTCATTTGGCATTGATCGGCAGGAACAGAGAAGGAATGGGGTCCGAATATTGGGAAGAGCCCCCTCAAGTTGCAGGGTCAATCGCTGAAGAAGCTGACTGGTACCCCGGAACTTCTGCCAGACGGGCTATATCCAGCGGCCAGTTTTCTGTGACAATAGCCGCATCCACCATATAAAGGGTCGCTCCGTCGCCAATGGACGTGCTGCACACAAGCGGCATCCTGATAAATACATTGTGTGTCCCCTATGTCCTCCCCCACTGCCGCCAGTTTGCGAAACGACGGCTGAGGGGGACGGGGCGCTGCGGGACTTCGGCGGCTGGCTGCCGTCGCGTCTGACGGGGCTTTTGTGTTCGTCCCCTGGTGTGTTAGACTATTTCGACATGGACGAATTCCTTGCGACTGGGCACGGACGGGAACATGTCGAAGAAAAACAAACGAGACCGCGGGCGACGTGTTGATATCGATCATCTCCAGATCGCTCGGCGCGAACTGAGCAAGCGCAACGCCAAGCTGGCGCTGAAGCATGCCCGGTTGCAGCACCAGCAAGCCCCCAATGGTGATAGTCGCGATGTACTGGAAAGAGTGCTGTTGGCGCGAGCCGAACAGTTGCACGAACACGGCAACCACGATGCTGCCAAGGGCCTGATCGACGAACTCAGTGGACTCGGCATTACGGTCGCCGAGGTATCCACATCGCTTGATCGGCTGCGGGTTCTGATGGGGATCCCTGCGGCGCAGGGCGGGACGAGCGTTGGCAGCCCGGCAGAGCCGTCGGAAGAGTTGGCCGCGTTGTTGGCGGATCGGGCGGTCCTGTACCCGCAGAAGCGTTCGCCTGCATACGCCGAATTGAACGCCCAAGCGGACATCGTCCGCGCAGCGCTCTGCGATGTCGAACGAGGCGAGGATACGGCTGCCGTCGACCGCTTGGCAGGGATTCCGCGAAAGAGTCCTTTTGCCGAATGGCGTCTGTTCGTTCGCGGACTGGTGGCTCACTATGCGGACGATGCCGAGCGGGTGGTTGCCAACTGGAGCCGGCTGGACCCGCAGCGGGCCGCGTACCGCATCGCCAACCAATTGCAGGTCTTCAGCGGGCGGCGGAAGGCCGCGGAGTTTCCGGGCGACATGGCGACGGGCCAGCGGCGTCTGCAATATGCCGTATCGGACAGCCCGTTGGTCGAACGGCTGGAACGTATCCGCGATAGCTTCCAGAGCGGCCGCATTCATCAAGCGTGCCCGGAATTGCGCACGTTGCGGCAACGCTTCGGGCAGTCCCGCAAGCGGATGCTGGAACGGCTATTGGACTTGATGTGGAAGCGTCTGGTGGCCCAAGGCGACGAGCGGGGCCTGAGACAGTTGACCGGGGCGGTTCCCGGGCCGCCACTCGATCCGCACTGGCACCGAGCCCGTGCCTTGCTGTGGTACCAAACGGAATCCACGGATCTGAATCAGATCGAGGATTTGTGGACGGCCTATGTCCGGGATTTGCAGCAATGCGAGATACTGAGCACAGACGAACGGAAGATCGCGGTTTCGCTGGTGCTCGTGCGACTGGCCGAGTTGTTCGCCGAGACGGCGAGCCACGAGGCATCGCGGGACGAACCTGGCTTCGATGTCTGGGACGATGACGACGAGTACGAAGAGACATGGGAAGAACTCGGCGAGGTCTTGCGGAAGCAAGCTGAAAAGCATCTTCGCAGCGCCCTGCAGGAATATCCGCAACTGTTGAACGCCCACCGCGACTTGGTGAAACTGTACCAAGACGACGATCAGCCGGAGAAAGCGGTCGAGGCGGCCCGCCGCTTGTTGGAGCACTTCCCCGACCACTTCGACACTCTCCTGTGGCTGGCCAACTACTTCATCGAAGCCGACCAACCGGCGGACGCCGAGCCCTACGCCAATCGGGCATCCGGCCTGAGACCGCGCGACCCGTCCGTCCAAACGCTGCTGTGGCACCAGCGGATGGGCATGCTGCGGCAACTGACGCGCAAACGCAAGTTCGACTTGGCGCAGACCCAATTGGAGGAGGCTTTTGCGGCACCGCCGGCCAGCGTCAAACCCTACACGAAGGATCTGCTCCGGGCCACGATCCAGTACAAAGCCAAGAATAACGAAGCGGCGGAAACCCACTTGCAGGCGGCGCTCGGCCAAGTCCGCGAACCGACGGCGATCTGGCTGATGATGCACGCCTATGCGGATCGATTCGGCTTGCCCCGCGAGGTGAAGAACGACTTCCGCGACCGGTTCAAAGCGGCGATCGAAAAGCGTTTCGACAGCCAGACGGCTGGCCACATCGCCGGATTCTTGCGGGATTTCGTGGTGCGGCGAGTCAAGTACACGGGGCTGGCGACCCATCAGAGGCTGTATGTGGACGGATTGCATCGCACCAAAAAAGTCGATTGGCAGCTCCAGGATCTACGCGACGTCTGTGAATTCCTGCAATCGCACGATTCCTATCATACTCAGGGCTTGCGGCTGCGGCTGTTGTCGGATGGAATGCGCCGGTTCCCCAGCGATCCGCTGTTCCCGTACTTGTACGCGCTGAACCGGATGCACGCGGGACCCTACCGCACGGACTACGGGGACGTGGTGGAACACCTCGAACGGGCGCTGGAGCTGAACAAGACCGCCAAACTCCGGTTGTCCGACGCGGCACTCGAAGACGCCAAGCAGAGTCTGGCGGCGGCCCAGATAACGCGTGACATGTTCGCGTCGATGATGGAACGACTGTCCGAATTGATGGGGGGTGGTTTCGACATGGACGATGACGACGGCGATTGGGATGATGACGATTGGGACGATGACGATT
>REEF01000248.1 GCA_007695205.1 Planctomycetaceae bacterium | reverse complement strand
CGACTCCCGACCCCTTCCGCAAAACGCGACAGTAATTCATTTGCCGATCCTAAGATAGGGATCGTCACACGCTTCCCGTTGGGTCGCGGTTAAACAAAGCGCACCCGGCCACCTTTTATCCTGTCCATCTGAATTAGCTTTATCCACCAGACGCCAATGTCCACCACTTACCGCATCGAATCCGATCTGCTGGGGCAGTTGCCCGTTCCGGCCGATGCGTTGTACGGGATTCACACGCAGCGAGCCTTGGAGAATTTTCCACTCAGCGGCCGGCCGGTCAGCCGGCATCTGGTGCATGCCTACGGCTGGGTCAAGCTGGCCTGTGCCCGGACCAACCAGGAACTCGGCGCCTGGCCCGACGGTGACAAGTTCGCGGCGTTGGAAGCCGCCTGCCAGGAAATGGCGGACGGGCGATTGGACCAGCACGTGATCGTCGATGCCCTGCAGGGCGGCGCCGGCACGTCGACCAACATGAACGTCAACGAGGTGCTTGCCAACCGCGCCTTGCAGCGACTCGGCCGAGCCCCGGGCGATTACGACACCCTGCATCCGCTCCGCGACGTGAACCTGCACCAATCGACCAACGACACGTATCCCACGGCGCTGCGGGTGGCCGCCATCGGGCAGTTCCGTCTGCTGGAGCGGGACGTGATCGCCCTGGTCGATGCCTTCCAGCACAAAGAACGCGAACTGGCCCACGTGGTCAAAGTCGGCCGGACCCAACTGCAAGACGCGGTCCTCACAACGCTGGGCCGCAGCATGGGAGCCTATGCCGAGGCGTTTGCCCGCGACCGCTGGCGGATCTACAAGTGCGAGGAACGGCTGCGCGTCGTCAACCTGGGCGGCACGGCCATCGGCACGGGCCTGGGGGCTCCGCGGCAGTTCATCTTCCGCGTGGTCGACCATCTGCAGCAGCTCACCGGCCTGGGCGTGGCTCGAGCGGAAAACCTGATCGACGCGACGCAAAACGCAGACGTGTTCGTCGAAGTCAGCGGCATGCTGCGGGCGTTGGCCAGCAGTCTGCTGAAGGTCAGCAACGACCTGCGGCTGTTGTCGTCCGGACCGGTGGCCGGCCTGGGTGAGATCGCCTTGCCGCCGCGTCAAGCCGGTTCGTCGATCATGCCCGGCAAGGTGAATCCCGTGATCCCCGAGGCGGTGGGCCAAGCCGCCTTGTCCATCGTCGCCCACGACCAGGCTTTGACTAACGCCGCTTCGTTGGGGAATCTGGAACTCAATCAGTTCCTGCCTCTGATCGCCGACAGCCTGCTGACCAGTCTGGACCTGGCCCGGAATGCCTGCCAAATTCTCGTGCATCACTGCGTGCGGGGGATCGCGGCCGACGAATCACGCTGCGGCCAGGCGGTCGCTGCCGCCACCGCAACCGTGACGGCGCTGGTGGACCGGATCGGCTATCAGGCAGCCGAAGCCGTGGCCCGAGCCGCCCAGGCGGAAGGCAAGACGGTGCGTCAGGTGGTCCTGGAACAAGGATTGCTGACCGCCGACCAGTTCGACCAGGCTGTCGCGCCCGATGCCGTCACGCGGCTCGGTTCCGTCCATACGTCCCACACCACCTGACGACAGGAAAGCAGAAGTATGCAACGCACGCCGCGAGGAAATCGACTGCACATCGCCCTGTTCGGCCGGCGGAACGTCGGCAAGAGTTCGCTCCTGAACGCGTTGACTCGCCAAGATGTGTCGATCGTCTCGGCCGTCGCCGGCACGACCACGGACCCGGTCGAAAAACCGATGGAACTGCTGCCGCTGGGCCCGGTACTGTTCATCGATACGGCCGGCATCGACGACACCGGCGCGTTGGGCGAGCTGCGCGCGGCCAAGACACGCGCCGTTTTAGATCGAACCGATCTGGCCGTACTCGTTTGCAATCAAGGCGATTGGAGCGACTTCGAAGAGCGGTTATTGGACGAGCTGACCTCGCGTCAGACACCCGTGATCGTCGTCAGCAACCAGAGCGACCTGGGGGGCCCCCAGCCGGCGCTGCGACAGCGTCTGCGCGCTGCAGGGATCTCTCTGGTGGAAACGGCGGCGACCACCGGCGCGGGCCTGTTGGACCTGCGGGAAGCGTTGATCCGCGCCGCACCGGCCGGCCTGCTCGATCCTCCCAGCATTGCGGGCGACCTGGTGCCGCCCGGCGAGCTGGCGGTGTTGGTGGTGCCCATCGACATGGAAGCGCCCAAAGGCCGCTTGATCCTGCCGCAAGTCCAGACCATCCGCGACCTGCTGGATAACGACGCCTGTTGCCTGGTGGTCAAGGAGCGTGAATTGCGGGCGGCGCTCGGGCGGCTCACACACCCTCCGGCGTTGGTGGTGACCGATTCGCAGGCGTTCCTGAAGGTCGCCGCCGACACGCCGCCGGAGGTGAAGTTGACATCGTTTTCGATCCTGTTTGCCCGGCACAAAGGGGATCTGGTCGAACTGGTGCGCGGCGCCCTGGCCATCGACCGACTGCGGCCCGGCGACCGCGTGCTGATCTGTGAAGCATGCACGCACCATCCGATCGGCGACGACATCGGCCGCGTGAAGGTACCCCGCTGGCTGCGGCAATACGTTGGCGGGGACCTGGACTTCCAGCACTATCAAGGCCACGATTTTCCATCGGATCTGACCGGCGTCAACCTGGTCGTCCACTGCGGCGCATGCGTCCAGAACCGGCGCGAGATGCTGTCCCGCATCCTCCGCTGCCGCAGCGCCGGGGTCCCGATCACCAATTACGGCCTGACCATCGCCTACAGCCTCGGCATCTTCGAACGCGCTCTGTCCCCCTTCCCCGCCGCGCTGGATCTGACCGGAAAAGGGGACGGGGGTCTTTTCGAACCGGCACCGGAAGAGACCCCCGTCCCCTGGACACCGAGTTCTAAAAAAAAACTACGTGAGAGTAGATGCGATTAAACGTACGCGCACATCTCGGAATGCGTATTCTTCCATGACAGTGCTTTTCTGATCCGAAAAATGGTCAAGTGCCCGCAGGCGGAGCGGGAGTGGGCGTGGTAGTACGTGTTTCCAGCGGACCGGCCATCGGTCGATCCACGCAGCGGCGGTCGGCTTCGGTTGGTGGAACGAAGGATGCGGCCCAGACCTCACCAGCACCAACGACCCCGAAAACTCTTCTATGTGTCTCTTAATCTGCCTGCCCAACGATCTCAATGGGACGACGGGGTCAGCCAATTCGTCGAGTGCTACGATACCATCAAGGCAGTGAGTCCTCAGACGATCGTGTATGCTGTTTTCCAACTCGAAAGGATGCGCGGCCTGGGCGCCAGGGCGGGATGGAAACACGCCCCCCCCACTGGCACTTGAGCGCGGACCTTGGAACTCGGCTGGACGCTGGGGGCTTGACCACCTATCCGCACGTCGAGGTCATGTACGCCAATCATGCCTGGATGCATGAGCCGCCCGAGAGTACCTTGAACGTGGCATTCGGTGCCGCCGCCCTGCGCAACAACGATGGCAGCGTGACCCGTCCGGCTGATGCTAATTGGCGGAGGATGGTGCGGGCCAAACGGTGACTTTACGAAGACGGGCGCGTCACATCGGGACCACGCTCGTCCGTTTCACTGCGGCCCCGTTCGATCACGGCTTTGACCAACGCGGTCAACAATTGTCAAACACCTGAAGACCGTTGATGCTGTCGCATCTAAACTACTTAGATACCGCCCGCTTCTGGAAG
>REEF01001109.1 GCA_007695205.1 Planctomycetaceae bacterium | reverse complement strand
GTAGTATACCTATGCCGCGCAGAATGTCCAATATATGCTCCTGACCCCTTTATTCTTTATTCCTTCCTGCATGAGATCGGTTGCGTTCTCGTCCGTGGGGGGTTAAGACTCCTAGCAGTTCGATGGCCAACCAGCCGGGTGTGGGCCCCAACCTCCAATGGGACGCCAAAGACCTGAAAGTTACGAACATCGAGGGTCTGGAGACACTGGTCAAGCCTCGATATCGTGACGGGTACGTGTTGGATGTTTGACCGGCGATGATCAAGGAACCTGGTCCGTGAGGCGGCCCGTTTTGCAAGCATCCAATCCGTTTGATAGGATGATGATGTGATGTGGCCGCAACTCCGTGTTACTCTTTACCGCGGTTTCTATGAACAGGAGATTTCGATGACGAAAGAGAACGACCAGCAGACGATCACGCGCCGGGGCATTCTAGGTGGTCTGGCCGCTTCTGCGGCGCTCGGAATTGCCAACGAATTGCCCTCGGCTGCCGCCGCACCGTTGGACGTGAAGTAGCGGGCCCCGGCGCATGCATCTTTGGGACGGGAGGTAAACAGGTCCATTCGGTCTTCGGGAGGTTCCCATGTCAGCCACCGCTGTCGGCTACACCTATGCCTATCCGTTTGCATCTGCGGTATTGGAGAATCGGGGGGAGCCGGCGATTCGGCTGGCGACCAGTCTTGACGGGACCTCGGATGATCTCTTTTTCGATGGTCAACTTCGTCGGCCTGCGCTGGTGGGCAAATGCCTGACGGTACTTTCCTCGATTGTCCGCACCAGGTTTTACCAGCCGCTCGATCCGCTGGAGCTGGACCCGGTGGTGACCAGTGGCGGGGGACTGCTGCGTTTCGAAGGGTTTTCGAGTTGCTGCGGGGTTTATGCCCGAGTGGACCTGACCCCCGAGGCGTTCGACGTGGAGCTGCGGGGGAAGGGGACCACCAACGTGGATTTCAACGAGGCGATGCGGGTGTCCCTCCGCCGAATGAACGACGACGACAGCTCGCAATTGCAGGTCGGCGGGGAAGGGGTAACTCTCAGGCGGGGCGATGAACGGATCATCGAGCGCAACGTCAAGCTGCCGATCCGCTGGGTACGGGGATTCTGCGAGGTGCAGGCGTATCAACCTCGCATGACCCCGGCCTTGGAACTGTCGCCTGCCCAGGCGCGTGATCTGTTCCGAGCCTTGCCGCCAGGGAGCAATTCCCGGCGACCGGTTCACATCACCCGGACCGGGCAAGCGATCCGCCTTGCTTCCCGCCCGGTTCGAGGTTCTGTACAGCTCCAGGGCACCGACCGGGTCCGGGTGCTGGAGCCATTGGTTCCATTCGTCAAGCAACTTCTGATCTGGTACGACGAGGAATCCGAAACCAGTGGCTGGGATCTGCGGTTTGACGTGGGGCGATTTTTCACACTGGTCAGTCCCGAACTGAACCGGGGTTTCTCCGGCGAGGGACAGACGCTGACCAGGCTGGCGGTCGGCGATTGGCAGCGGTCGCTGCCGCTGGTCGCCGACTCGCTGAACGGCCAGTCGCGGATCGACACCGCCGCCTTGGGCGCGAGCAGCGGTTGCGGCGAGGCATCGGTCGAGGCGGCGTTGGCGGTCCTCGGAGCCCGGGGACTGGTCGGGTACGACCTGACCACCGGTCACTATTTTCACCGGGTATTGCCGTTCGATCTGGAAAGAGTCGAATCGCAACAGCCCCGGCTCAAGGCGGCGCGGGAACTGGTCGCTTCGGGAGCTTGCCGTATCATCGGCGAAACGCCGTCGGAGACTCGTCTGATGATTCCGGGGACCGACGTAGAACATTTCGTCCGGCTCCGCCTGGAAGGAGACCGGTGCACCTGCCGCTGGTTCAACCGTTATCTCGGGCAGCGAGGCCCCTGCAAACATATTCTGGCCGCGAGACTGCTTGTCGAGGGAGAGGACAGCCCGCTGATTCAATCTTTGGCCCGTGAGGAGGCTGGTGCGTGAGTGACGAATTCAACGCTCTGATGACCAACAGCCAAGGACGGTGGAAAGCTCCGCTGGAGTTCGCCATGGCGGTCGCCGAATTGACCGAGGCGGAACGGAGGAGATTCTCCAAGGCGGCTCAAAAACAGATGTCTGGTAGTCGAGCCGGGGAACGGGAAAACTTCGGTTGGCCGACCGTCGAAGGGCACATGGCTCGACTCGCCCTGCTGGCGTGTGCTCCGAAAAGTGCCGCTTGCCGGCGCATGGAATTCCAGCAACTGCCCCGAGTTTTGACGAATCCCAGTTGGTTTAGTCCTCCGTCCAGCCGGTTGCCCGGCCCGAACGCGTTCGAGGAAGCGGCGCTGAAAATCCTTACCGACCGACGGCCCGACTGGGCCGACGACTGGCTCGAACTCCAACTGACCGAGGAAGGGGCTCCGGCGCTTTCCGTCCCGCTCATTCGGAAACTGATCCAAGATGGGGTCTGTTCTAAACCGGAGTCGGCCGGATATGCCCGGCTGATTTCGATGCTTGGCCACGGCGCCGATGTCGAGAACGACCCCGAATTGCTCGAAGATGCCTGGCTGCTGTTTCAGGTGCCGACCGGCGTCTTCGAGTTCATCACGCACATCAAGCTGACCGAGGCCGAAAGCTGGAAGGAGAAGCATCCCGAGTCATGGTGGCCGCGCCACTTCTATTACCTGGCGTATCATGGGAAGATCGACCGGGCAAAACTGCTGGACGAACTACTCGCGGGCCTCTGGCGGGAATTCCCCAGCCACGAACGCGGCGGCTTGATGCATTTCCACCACTTGCTTGCGCCGGCCGATCAGGAACTGCTCGCCCGGCAGGATACTTACATCGAACTGCTGCGGAATCCCAATCCACCGGTCGTCACCTTCGCCTTGCAGATTCTCAAGCGTCTGGCAAGATCGGACCATTTTGTCGCCGAGTCCTGTCTGCGCGCCTTGCCCGCCGTCTTCGACATCCCCACCAAAACGCAAGCGAAATCAGCACTGACGGTTCTGAAGACTCTCGTCCGGAAGCGGCCCGATCTGAAACCGGTCGCCGTTGATATCCTGGTTCGAGGTCTTTCCCATCCGGAAAGCGAAGTACAGATTGCCTTGCTGGGTCTGCTGGAAACCTGGAGCCCCGACGAATTGCCATCGGACGCACTTCTTTCCTTCCGGGAACTTATCTCTCCGCTCGCGCAGCCGAGATTCGAGGAACTGGTGGCGAAATGGAATCCCGAAGCGGCCGCGACTTTCATCCCCAACGCGGAGCCATCCGCAAAAGCCCTCGACATCTCGGAGCTTCGAGCCCGAATTGCCGCACTGCCCTCCGAATGGCGGACCACCTGGAAACTGGACCAGTCGCTCGCGGCCTGCGAAGCAGGAAGACCTCCCGTGCCCACCGACCCGGATGTGGCTGCCGGCTGGCTGGCAGGACTAGCCGAGGTGACGCCGATCCGCAATGTCGAGGAGTTGATCGACACCATCGGCGAGGCGCTCGAACGGATGGCTTCGCCGATGGAGATCGAGCGAATTTTGGACGGATTGAGCCGACTGGGACGCCAACGCCCGGCCGATTTCCAGCTTCGAACCGGCGCAATCCGGCAGCGTCTGCTTCAACTCGCCGACCCAGTGCGTTCTCAAGGAATGCTCGACCAGAACTCCCTGTTGTTCGCCCGTTTTCACATCGGTGCTCTGCTCCGATTGCTGGGTATCTGGTTGGA
>REEF01001108.1 GCA_007695205.1 Planctomycetaceae bacterium | reverse complement strand
CCCGCTCGGCGCGCGGGACCTACTACGTCGTTGGCCGAAAACGACTCCCGACCCCCGCGCTTTGCGGACAGTTGTCCTTCTACCGATCTATATCAGGAAATTCCCATGGCCACTCGATATTCCATTGGCGGAATTGTACACACCTACCAGAAGTATGATCCACGCGAGTTCCCCAGTCCGACTCAGCCCCCGCCGGACATGGTCTCGCCGGCCTTCGAGCACCTGCTGCGTTTCGGCGGGATGCGGCAACTGACTCCCGAACAAATGGCCAAGGCGGTCCAGATCGATCCCAGCCAGATCGCCGGTCTGGGGCCCAGTCTGGACGCCTTGATCGCCATGCTGCTGGAGCGGAAACGCAAGATTTTGGCGAAGTACGAAACCGACACGGTCCAGCAGACGGCGGCCCAGGACTTCCGACGTCAAGCGATCGATCTGACCCCGCCGCGACCGTTGCGGTCGCGATATGTCGTCGCGGTCCGTGACGAGCAGATTTATGATTTCGAGCGGATTTGGTACGCTTTGGACGACGAACGCTCCCCCTTTGCTCGCGGGCTGTTGCACTTGATCGAGCGGCTGGGCGAGAAGTATCAGGTCGACGAACTGGCGGCGCGTTACGACTTCACAGGTCGCACCCCGATGACGGTAGCCGAAGCGTTGGAGATCAAAGCGGAACTGGAGAAGATCGACCAGTTGCTCAAGCAATTGGAACAGGCCAGTGAAACCGCCCAGATCGGCGTCATCGACATGCAGGCGTTGGCCGAATTCACCGAACCGGGCGACATGCAGCGTTTGCAGGAACTGCAACAGATGGTTGAAAACTATTTGCGCGACATGGCCGAACAGCAAGGCCTGATGTCCGAAGACGGCGCCTTTCAATTGACTCCCCAGGCCTACAAGCTGTTCCAGGGCAAGTTGCTGGAACGCATCTTCAGCAATTTGCAAGCCTCGCGTACCGGGCGACATTCGGGGCCGGTCATCGGCGAAGGGGCCGTCGAGATGCAACAGACCAAACCGTACGAATTCGGTGATTCGCTGACCAACATGGATATCCCCCAATCGATGATCAACGCGATGTTGCGCGACGGCGTACGGGGGCCCATCCGGATGCGATCCAGCGATATCGAAGTCCACCGGACTCGCAATTCACCCAAGTGCGCCACGGTCTTGATCATGGACATGAGCGGATCGATGCGGTATGACGGCCAATACGTGAACGTCAAGCGGATGGGTTTGGCGTTGAACGGGTTGATTCGCAGCGAGTACCCGGGCGACTATCTGAGCTTTATCGAGATGTACACGTTTGCGCGGCAGCGAGCCGGTGGCGAGATCATCGAACTGCTGCCCAAGCCGGTGACCGTCTTCGATCCCATCGTCAGATTCCGCGTGGACATGAGTCGCGAGGACATGAGCGAGCCCATGATCCCGCCTCATTTCACCAACATCCAGCACTCCCTGCAGACCGCGCGTCGTCTGCTGTCGGTCCAGGACACGCCCAACCGTCAGATCATCCTGATCACCGACGGCCTGCCCACCGCCCATTTCGAAGGCAGTTGGTTATACATGCTGTACCCGCCGGATCTCCAAACCGAAGCGGCCACCATGCGCGAAGGCGCCTTGTGCGCTCGCGAAGGGATCACCATCAACATGTTCTTGGTTCCCAGTTGGTCGCAATCCGAAGAGGACATCCGCTTCGCCTATCGCCTGGCCGAATCGACCAAAGGCCGCGTATTCTTCACGGCCGGAACCGACTTGGACCGCTACGTCGTTTGGGATTATCTCAATCGCCGCCGCGAGATCATCGCCTGAGTCGCCCGACGCGGCTCGCAACCCAACGGGGTCGGGAGTCGTTTTCGGGCAACGATGGACCACATGGAACATACTTTCTTCGAAAACGACTCCCGACCCCTTTGGCCTGAAAATTTGTTGGCGGCGCGCAACATAATGCTCGCTTGGCATGGTACGATGGGGCAAGAGATTAAGTCCCTTCCTAACGCGGCCTCCGGCCGCAACCAACGTAGGTTGGATCTCCGATCCGACCCGGTCGGGACTAGGTTGGATCTCCGATCCGACCCGGTCGGGACGGAGTCCCAACCTACGAAGATGCACGCACGGTGCGCGAATTTTATGACCGACCACTCTAACGCACGGGGAGAACCATGATGAGCGCGACGAATCGGCGTACTTTTGTGAAGACTTCTGCTTTGGTTGCCGGTGGAGCAACCGCGATGGGCTTTCCCGCTTTGGCGTTGGGCCGACCGGGTGCGAACGAACGTATCCGAGTCGGATTGGTCGGATTGGGCGGCCGCATGCGGTCGCACATCGGCTGCCTGAAGGCGATGGCCGAGACGGATAACGTCGAGATCGCCGCCATTTGCGATTGCGATGAAAACCGGTTGGCCGGTGCCTCGACCACCTACCCCGACCTGGCGGATTTGAAACTGAAGACCTACACCGACCAGCGGGCTCTGTTCGACGATCCCTCGATCGACGCGATCAGCTTCAGCACTCAGGACCATTGGCACGCGCTGCAAACGATCTGGGCCTGTCAGGCTGGCAAGCACGTGTTCATCGAGAAGCCGCCCTCTTGGTGTATCTGGGAAGGCCGAAAGATGGTTGAGGCGGCTCGCAAGTACCGATGCATGGTCCAGGTGGGGACGCAGAACCGGTCCAGCCCGAATGTGGTCGAAGGGATGCAGAAACTGCGGGAAGGGCTGATCGGCAAGCTGTACATGGCCCGAGCCATCTCGTTCAAATTGCGCGGCAACCTGGGCAAACATAATCCCCAGCCCGTTCCGGAAGGCCTGGATTGGGATGGCTGGGTCGGACCGGCCGAGATGGTCGAGTACAGCAACTTCCAACATCGGCGGTGGTACTGGATCGAAAACTTCGCCAGCGGCGATGTTGCCAACCAATTGGTCCACGACGTCGACAAGGTCCGCTGGGGGTTGGGGCTGACCGAGCACCCGACCACCGTCATGTGCATGGGCGACCGCTACGTGCCGGGCGATACCGACGATGCGGACACGCCGAATTCGCTGGCCTTCCTCTGCAGTTGGGCCGAAAACAATGCTCTGGTCACCGTCGAAAACCGCCATTGGTACACCAACAGCGAAGCCGAGATGCGAGACAAGTATCCATTCATGGCGGATAACCAGTGTGTCGGCGAAATCTTTTTCGGCAGCGAGGGTTATATGATCTTTCCCGATTATGTCAGTTATTACTCGTTCCTGGGCCCCAAAAACGAACCGGGACCGTTCAAAACGGCCAGCGCCGATTTCAATTGGGCCAACGAAAGCGTACCCCACTTCCAGAACTGGATCGCTGCCATCCGTAGCGGCAATCACGAGGACTTGACCGCCGATATCGAGGAGGGCCATAAGTCGGCGACGGTCTGCCACCTGGCCAAGATCTCGCAAAAGCTAGGCCGCAGCGTGCATTTCGACCCGCAGACCGAGCGGTTTGTGAACGACCCCGAGGCGGACAAGTACCTGAAACGCGATTATCGCGAGCCTTATGTGGTGCCTGAACAAGTCTGATCGCGTTACCAACACCTCAAGTTCCCACTCTTCAGGCGGCACGGCTAAGTTGTCGGCCGTGCTGCCGTAGATCGACAACCGGTGCAGGCCCTTTCAATCGCCCGCGCAATCAGCCAAAGATGCCAACAGGATATACACCACACTAACACTTAC
>REEF01001107.1 GCA_007695205.1 Planctomycetaceae bacterium | reverse complement strand
ATCAGAAGCCCAGCATCGGCTGCAATATCAAATGGCGGCCTGGGATCGAACCCGAGTACTTCCAGTCCTGAGCCATCGTTTGGTTCCGCTTAGCGGTCGGTAAAACCATAGGTGTCGGATTTGATCTGGTGGTACGTAACGCCAACGGGGTCGTGAGTCGTTTTCGCGCAACGATTGCCCACATGGACGACGCCTTGGCCGAAAACGACTCCCGACCCCCTTTGCGTCAACACAACCGAAATCGCACCGATTCTTTCTGTGGGCAAGGAGTGATTCGACATGAAACGCGTGTTACCTATTTTGATGTGGTTGAGCAGCTCGCTTCTGGCTGCGGCGGTCGGCGCCACCGAGCGACCGAATGTGTTGTTCATCCCCGTGGATGATCTACGAGCTGAATTGGGATGCTATGGAGCCGAGTACATCCACAGTCCCCATATCGATCGATTAGCCCAAGGTGGTACGGTCTTCTTACGAGCGTACTGTCAGCAGGCCGTCTGCTCGCCGTCGCGAACCAGTCTGATGACGGGGTTGCGACCGGATTCGACTCAGGTCTACGACTTGCAAACGCATTTCCGTACGCATGTGCCCGATGTGGTGACCCTGGGCCAGCATTTCCGACAGAACGGCTATTACTGCGTCAGCATGGGGAAGATTTATCACGGCGGCTACGACGATCCTCCGACCTGGAGCGAACCGGCGCGTCGGCCGACGAGTGGTGCGGGATACGTGACGGAAGAAAACCTGCAGATCATGGCAGAGCGAAGGGCCGAGGCCAAACAGCGGGGGTTGACGGGGATTGCGTTAAGCCGAGCAAGCCGGGGGAACGCCACCGAAATGGCCGATGTGCCGGATAACGCATACACGGACGGGGCGATCGCTGAGTTAGGCGTCGAAGCGTTGCGCGAATTGAAGGACCGGGATGAGCCATTCTTTTTGGCGGTCGGTTTCTTGAAGCCGCATTTGCCGTTCAACGCGCCCCAGCGTTATTGGGACCTGTACGATCCGGAAAAGATCGAACTGGCTGCCAATCCCTTTCCGCCAAAAAATGTCACGCCCTTCTCGTTGACCAACTGGGGCGAATTGCGAAATTATGCCGACATGCCCGCTCAAGGCGACTTGACAGAAGAACAGGCGCGGCATCTGAAACACGGGTACTACGCATGCGTCAGTTTCGTCGATGCCAACGTCGGTAAATTGCTGGACGAATTGGATCGGTTGGGCCTGGCGGACAACACCATCGTCGTCCTATGGGGCGACCATGGGTGGAAACTCGGTGAACACAATTCTTGGTGTAAGCACACGAACTTCGAAAACGATACGCATGCTCCTTTGATTATCCGCGCACCCGGGCAAAAGGCAGCAGGCAGCAAGACGCGGGCGTTGGTCGAGTTCGTCGATATCTATCCGACGTTGTGCGATCTGGCCGGGTTGGATAAACCCGACCATCTGGAGGGAACCAGCGCCGCGCCGTTGATGGACGATCCGGACCAACCGTGGAAAGCTGCGGCGTTCAGCCAGTACCCCCGCGGTCCGGTGATGGGTTATTCGATGCGCACCGATCGGTACCGTTTCACCGTATGGAAACATCGAAAGACGCGACAGATCGAGGCCACCGAATTGTACGATCACCATTCGGATCCGGCAGAGACGGAGAACATCGCAGGCGACGCCGACCAGGCCGAACTGGTGCAAAGTCTGCTGACGCAGTTGAACGAGGGTTGGCAGGCGGTGCATCGGAATCGTTGATTTGACAACGTGGAACGAGACGAGTTCTCATGACCAATTCGCAAATCGCCGACGTGTTCGAACTCATGGCGGACTTGTTGGAGTTCCAAGGCGAGAACCCGTTCCGCGTGCGGGCTTACCGCAACGGGGCTCGCGCGATCCGCAACCTGGCCGACTCGGTCGCATCGATCCTCCAAGACGATCCGGATCGTCTGCGGCAGGTCGAGGGGATCGGCAAAGCGGTGGCCGAGAAGTGCGAGGTGCTGGTGCGGACCGGGGAATTGCCCCAATTGAAGAAATTGCAGGAAGAGGTCCCCGAAGGCGTGTTATCCATCATGCGGATCCCGGGCCTGGGGCCAAAGAAGACGGCGGCCGTGTATCATGAGCTGGGCATCGCTACGCTGGATGATTTGAGACAGGCCTGCGAACAGGGGCGACTCCAAGCGATCAAGGGCTTCGGCAAGAAGACAGAGGACACGATCCTCAGCGGGATCGACTTGGCGGCGGTGGCGGCGCAGCGGATCTATTGGGCCAAAGCAGATGAGATCGTCGAGCAGCTTCGCCAACATCTGAGCGAATTGCCTGATATCCAACAGTTGGAATTCGCCGGCAGTTATCGCCGAGGTCGCGAGACGGTGGGCGACCTGGATGTCCTGGTTGTCGCTTCGCAGGGCAAGAGGGTGATGGATCATTTCGCACGGTTTTCCGGATCGCCGAACGTGATGGCTCGCGGCGACACGAAGATGTCGATCCGGATCGCCAGTGGCCTGCAGATCGACTTGCGAATCGTACCACCCGAATCGTTCGGTGCGGCCTTGCAGTACTTCACCGGTTCGAAGGAACATAACGTGGTCCTGCGTGGCCGAGCGAAACAGCGCGGGTTGAAGATCAACGAGTACGGAGTTTACCGTATCGAGGGGGATCAAGAGACGTACGTCGCCGGCCAGCAGGAACAGGACGTCTATGCCACGCTCGATCTGCCTTGGTTTCCTCCCGAGCTGCGCGAAGCGCGGCAAGAATTCGCTTGGGCCGACGCGGGCGATCTGCCTGAACTGATCCGGCTGGAAGATATCCAAGGCGATTTGCACGCGCATACGGACGAGACCGATGGCCAAGTTTCCTTGGAAGAAATGGCCCAAGCGGCGCAGGACCGCGGCTTGAAGTACCTGGCGATCACGGACCATTCGAAACGCGTTTCCATGGCCGGCGGATTGGACGAACGGCGATTGCTGGATCAATGGGAGCGGATCGATCGGTGGAACGAGCGTTCTTCTAGTAATTTCCGACTGCTCAAGGGGATCGAGTGCGATATTCTGGAGAAGGGTGGGTTGGACCTGCCGGATGACGTACTGGCTCAAGCCGACTGGGTGTTGGCCAGCATTCACTACGGCCAACGGCAACCGCAGGAGCAGATCACGGCGCGGATCTTGGAGGCCATCCAGCACCCGCATGTGTCCGCGATCGCTCATCCCACCGGACGCTTGATTAACCAGCGCCCTCCGTACGACGTCGACTTGGATGCCGTGTTCGCCGCAGCGCGCGAGCATGGCAAGCTGCTGGAATTGAACGCCAATCCGATGCGTCTGGATTTGGATGACGTGTTGTGCGCGGCCGCAAAGAGCCATGGAATCTCGATCGTGATCAATACCGACGCCCACAGCATCGAAAACCTGGAGTTGATGCGGTACGGAATCCTGCAGGCTCGACGCGCTGGCCTGACCAAAGCGGATGTTGCCAACACTCGCACGTGGCCCGAGCTAAAAAAAATGATCGGTGCCAAACAGCGGAAGAAACGAGGAAAGTGATTCAGCTCTGCCCGTTCCGATCGCCTTCATGATATCCGCTTCTCATGCCACGCCTCACCACGAAAGGCTTCCTATCCATGGACGATCGTCAACAGGACGAGCCCCGTAGCCGGATTTGCCAAAATTCGGGGCGCCTCCGTAGCCGAATTTGCCAAAATTCGGGGCGCC
>REEF01000551.1 GCA_007695205.1 Planctomycetaceae bacterium | reverse complement strand
GGACGAAGTCGAGCCGTTCTTGCTCAGGACCGAGCTGGTCGTTCGTACCCCTCGCGGTCGCGTCGTCACCGCCAAAACCTACCAACATTTGCAAATCCAGCCCGGCGGGAAAACCGGCAACGAGCTGCAAGGGCGATTGTTTTGACTTCAATGGGTTGTCATCGCCCGGGACCCGCTCGTCATTCGATACCCACTCGCCGCTGGATCTCTTCCAGCGGAATGCCTTTCGTCTCGGGGACCATGAGCTTGACCCAGGCCAGTTGCAGGCACATCATGGCGCAGAAAAAGGCGAACAGCACGCCGGCATCGAACGTGCTGATGGCGATGGGAAACACCATGGTGATCGTGGCGGCGAAAAGCCAATGGGTCACGCTGCCCAAGGCCTGACCTGCCGCTCGGTTCCGGTTCGGGAAGATCTCGCTGATGAACACCCAGATCACCGCGCCTTGGCCAACCGCATGGGCGGCGATAAAAGCCATGATGGAAAACAGGATGACGAATTTTCGAAAGCCCAGGATGGACGACGCCTGCTCCTTGGCTGCGGTGGCAATCGCCAGCGCCTCCTGCGGGTCGGCATCGTCAGGGAACTGGATCGCCGTGCCCGAGTAGCCCTCACGCGATGTGGCCGCGATCAGCGACAGCCGAGCCTGATCGTAGGTCTGCTGGATGGTTTGTCGGTCCGCTTCCGATAATACGGCATCGGGCTCATCCATTTGCAGCATCTGTTGAGCCGCGTTTTCGACCTCGATGGCGGTGGACACGGCGCGAAAGGCAGGATAGGTCAGGAAGAAAAAGGCGCAGACGGCCAACGAGACGATGTAGCCGACCGAGCCGATATACAGCAACGTGCGGCGGCCCAACCGGTCGATCAACCACAAGCCGACAAACGTGAAGATCAAATTGGTGATGCCGATCCCGATCGAAGCGGATAACGGATCGGGCACGCCGGCCAGCCCGAGCAGTCGCGGGGCGAAATACAGCACGGCGTTGATTCCGGACAATTGGTTGAACGCGGCGATCAGGATCGCCAACAGGATGGGAACCTTCAGCCGAGCCGTCCAGAATTTGGCGGCGGTGGCCCGGTCCCCGACACTTTGGGAAACCGAATCGACCAAGGCATCGATCTGTGCCGCAGAAAAATCCGGATTGATCTTGCGAAATACTTCGGCGCCCGCCTGCCGCTGGCCGCCGTGCACGATCAGCCAACGCGGGCTCTCCGGAATGCGAAAACACAGTAACGTGTACAACAGCGCCGGAAAGGCTTCCACGCCCAACATCCAACGCCAGGCGATCGCCTGATGGACGTACCGGCCGATGAAGTAGTTCGACACGAAAGCGATCAGGATGCCGAAGACGATATTGAACTGGAACATGCCCGCCAGTCGGCCTCGCAGGTGAGGCGGCGAAATCTCCGAGATGTACAGCGGCGATGCCACCGTCGCGATGCCCACCCCCACACCACCGATGAAGCGGGCGATCATGAACGTGTAAGTATCTGGCGCCAGGCCGGACGCAACCGCCGATACGAAGTACAGGATGCCGATCCCCAGCAGCGTCTTGCGGCGGCCCAGCCGTTCGGTCGGCCAGCCGCCCAACATCGCGCCCAGCACCGTACCCCAGAGCGCGGCGCTCATGCACATGCCGTGCGTGAATCCGTCCAGTCGCCAGAGGGACTGGATCTGCTGTTCCGCGCCGGAGATCACGATCGTATCAAAGCCGAAGAGGAATCCGGCCAACGCCGCCGTGACAGCGCAAACCACGACATAACTGCGCGAACTAACCGCCCGTGATGCTTCGTTCATCAACCGCTCCTTCCCTTGGCCCTGCTGGTTCTTAATTCTGCCTCCGGCCGCAACCAACGTAGGTTGGGTCTCCGACCCGACCCGGTCGGGACAGAGTCCCAACCTACAAAGATGCGCGCACCGTGCGAGCATGTTACGACTGAAGGGCCTAACGACCCGGACGATTCCGCCCCGGGACGGGGGCAGAAAAACTGTCTCCTATCAGAGCAGTTCTCCAGCCGTTTGCCAACGGCCGTTGGCCAATGATCCTGGCGGCGGATCAGCGTTTTCGCCCCGAACCGGACGCCTCGGCGACTTGCCGGATGATGATGCCGCTGAGGATCGAAAACGTGCCCTCGCGCACCGGACTGAATTCGATATCCAGTTGCCCGTCGCGCACCGCGACGCGGCGTTCGACATGCTGCCACGGTCCGCCGATGCCAGGCCCGCGGAACGAACGCTGAAAGGCTTGTGGGGTTCCACGCTCCCAAACCGTATAAAAAACTCGCCGATCCGCGTCGGTGGTCCACTGTTCGCAAAAGCATAGCGTCACTTCATAGATGCCATCGGGCACCGAAGCGCGGAAGGCCGTCAGTCCGCGGATGGCCGTCTCGGCCCATAGAAGCTGCGGAAACGACTGGACGGGCTTGCCTGCCGAAATGCCTCCCTCGTGCCCAAAATCCTGTGTCTCCAGCCGTTCGGAACGTTGCCACTGGTTGCCGAGCTGGTCCTGATACGCGGGACCGCCCAGGTTGACGAACAAAACGAACCCTTCGTCCGCATCTTCGTTTGCATCTTCCTCCGACGGCGCCGGGGCCCGGTCCGGTACGGGTGCGGCCAGCGGAACATCGGCAGCGGTGGCCAGCAAGCGGAAGCTGCCCAGATTCTCGCGCTGCGCCAGGGTGACAACCAGTCGCCGGCCGGGCGGCAAGTCGATCGGCGTGGCTGGCAAAAAGATCATCGGTACAACCTCGCCTCGTCGTCGAACGGACCACGTGGTCTGATCCGATCCGTCGACCAGCCGCCCGACCATTTCGTTGCCAGGTTCTCCCACAGGGGTCAGACGCAGTTCGATGGCCGGTTGCGACCCGACGATCGATTCCAGCCGGGCGCTGAATTGCGCTAAGGAAAACCGGCCTGCCGGAGCCCAACCTGGTCCGGTGGCCGGCAAGGATTCATGCGGCAACGCCTCCAGTCGCAATGCCGTCACCCCCTGCAGCGGCGTCTCGATCTCGATCCGATATTCCTCGTTTTCGCGCTGTGCCCCATCCGATAGGACGACGCCATCGTGCAGCAGCCGCAGTTGGGATCGCCCCGAAGCTTGCAACAGGCTGGGCTTCAACGCGACATAGCCCGCTGATAAGGCCGCCTGGTGCTCGTCTTGGTCACGCTCGTCCGATTCGACGGCTTCGGCCGTCATGTCCGGAGCCCCCGTTTCGTCAACCGGTTCTGCGGATGGTGCGGCCGGTGCTGAGGCCACCGATTCATCGGGCGGCTGGTCCGCCGCGATCGCCTGGGCCAACTCCACCGTCAGCGGCTCGGGTGCGTCAGAGCCATGGAGCCATTTGTTGGCCAGGTAACTCTCCAACATCTGCCGTTGGTCATCCTCCAGGGCTCGATCATAGATCAACAATTCCGCCAACTGGCCGTGAAAGAACTGCTGCGTGTCCCCGGGCCGATGCAAGACAGCACCGATCCGTAACACGTTTCTGGTCCGCACCTGATATCCGGTTTGTGTACTGGGCAGATGAGCATGTCCATCGATGAACCAGCCGATCTGATCCGAATCGGCGCGTACCACGCGGACTCGAGCCTCCCGCCCCGTATCACCGCGTACGGCAAACGAAACACCGCCAATCCGCAACCCGGCGACCCCGCGCGTCCACGCAAAACTGCCCGACGCATCACCAGAACCTTTGGAAAACAAGGCCCCCTGGTCCCCGCGGGCGACGTACAGGATGGTGTATTGGTCGTCCACATTCAACGGCTCGGTGGTCCGGGTGATCGCCAGACTCGTCGAATCGGCGAACTGTACGACCGGCAGACCGCCCAGTCCCTGCTGGATGTATTGCGGTCGCGATGACCCGTCGTCCACCTTGGCCTGAAATTGGTGTTCGCTTTTATCCGACCAGGTCACCACTCGCGATGTATCGTCCAGCCCGATCGTCGAAAGGTCGGCAGCATCCAACCACAGCAGCAATCCGTCCAACGGTAACGGGACGGCAGGAACCTGTTCGTCAGCCATCGGCGTCGAAAGCGGTTCGAAGTCAGTACTGTCGAACTCAGGAATGTCTTGTTCGGAAGCAACGACTTCGGCGATACCAACCTCGGCCGCACCACCTTCGGCGGCAAGCGTTTCCTCGGAGGAAGCCTCCGCAGCCGAAGGTTGTTCGGGTGAATGTTCGGGTGGTTGTTGTGCCGAATGTTCGGGCGAATGTTGGGTCAGCGGCAAGCTCGCGAGCGATGCGGCGGGGTCGTCGAGCGGCCGGCGACTGCTCAGCCAAACGGTTGCCAACACCAGCACCAGCAGGGCCACGGAACCCAGCACACCGAAAACGACCCTGGTCCGTCGGGGGCTGGATTTACGAGGCGTTTTCACCTCGCCCGTGGTTTGTGGACGAGCCTCGGTGGATGGCCTCGACCGTCGCCGTGCGGTTGTCGCATCCAACGAGGGGATCGCGCCCGCGATCGACGGGTCGTGGGAACCGGCGGGCGGCCCGACAGCCGGAAACGAAGGCGATGCCGGCACCGATCCGCTGACCGGCGGCGCCGGGATGGAATCAGCCAACTGTTCTTTCAGCCCAGCATCGTAGGCCGCCTTCCTGTCGGCATCCAACAAACAGCGACGCGCCGCAGCCAGTTCGTTTAACAACTGCTGAGCCTGCGGGACATGCGGACCGTCGGCGATCTCCTGCAAAAAGAGCATGTGCCGCATGGCCACCGAATCGATCACCTCACGATCGGTTTCGAATCGAGCGATTCCCAACAGACGGTAGTGATCTGGCGGCTGATCTTCCGGCGGAATACCCAGCCAACGATGATAGGGATCAAAGACTTCGGACATGCGCCCTATTTTGCGGCCCTCCATCGAGCATGACAAGATGTCCAAACGGCTCATTCTTGGCTTGGCGCGTCGCAACAGTATTCCAGCGCGAATCCTGGTCGGCGGAAGGCGTCGGGAGTCGTTTTCGGATGACCCGCCTTCCATATGCCGCATCGTTGACCGAAAACGACTCCCGACCCCCTCGCCCTCCGACCCCGTCTGGCAGGCTGGCTGATTCGCGGCAACAATAGTCCGTCTTCCGATTCCACATAATCCAAATAGCTGAAAAGAGGTGTTTGATCGATGATTGAACTCAACGCGGTCTTGACCGCTCGAAGAGATATTGCGCCGGGACTAGCCGTTTTCCGAATCGAGCCAGTTGGGTGGGAGATCAAGGACTTTCAGGCAGGCCAATTCGCTGTAATCGGTCTCCCCGGAAGTGCTGCTCGATGTGACGGTTCGGACCCAGAAGAGGAGATCTCGCCCCCCGACAAGATCGTACGACGAGCCTACTCGATTGCTTCCTCGTCCTTGGAACGCCAGTATTTGGAGTTCTATGTGGTCATGGTGGAATCTGGGGCCTTGACGCCTCGGCTGTTTGCCCTGCAGCCGGGTGACAAGCTGTGGTTGGGCAAGAAGATCACTGGTGCTTTCACGCTGGCGAATGTCCCGGAAAACTACAATTTGGTGCTCTTATCTACCGGAACCGGTCTGGCCCCGTACATCAGTATGCTGCGTAGCAAATTGCTGCACAATCGCCAGGCCAAAGTCGGCGTACTGCACGGTGCCCGGCACTCTTGGGACCTCGGATACCAAAACGAACTGGCGATGGTCGAACGGGACTACAAGGACTTTGTGTACCTACCCAGCATCACCCGACCTAGCGCCGAGAAGGTGCCTTGGCCGGGTCTGACCGGCTACATTCAGGACCTCTGGCAGCAACGTCCTTTCGCAGAACGTTGGGGCTTTGATCCCTCGCCAGAGCATACCCATGTCCTGTTGTGCGGCAATCCCGCCATGATCGATACGATGATCGAGTTGTTGGGGCAGGAGGGCTATCAGGAACACACGAAAAAGACCCCCGGCCAGATCCACCTCGAGCGGTACTGGTAGCTGGCAGTGCAAGGAGTCTAGTGGGCTCGCACTTGGTGCTGGCTGGCGTGTTGCTGGTTGCGAACGTGTTGGATGGCGGCTTGCAGGACCACATCCGACTCGTTCGGAGACCGTTGAGGTTGATCGAGATCCGGTTTACGAGTTGATTGGACCAACAGATCCGGAGCGACTCCGCGTCGGCTGATCGGATGACCGCCGGGCGCGTAGAACCTCGCCGTGGTCAAACGGACCCCCAGATCCCCCGCGTTCAACGTAAAGATCCCCTGGACCGACCCCTTGCCGTAGCTGCGTTGGCCGACCACCGTGCCACGGCGATGATCGCGGATGGCTCCGGCGAAGATCTCGCTGGCGCTGGCCGTGTTCTGGTCGATCAACACCAGCAAGGGCACTCGCCAGGTCCCCAACGAATGAGCCCGATAATCGAAATCTTCGTGCGCGTTACGACCGCGGGTCGAGACGATATTGCCGGAGGGCAGGAATTTGTCGGCGGCTTCGACGGCAGCGTTCAACAGACCGCCTGGATTCCCTCGCAGGTCGACCACCAGCGTCTGCATGCCCTGCCGGTGCAGGTCCCACAGCGCTGCGTCCAGATCCCGGCTGGTCGTCTTCTGAAAACTCGAGAGCTTGATATAGGCGATCCCCAGATCGGGATCGACCATTTTCACCTCTTCGATGCTGGGAACCTCGACGCGACGACGCATCAGGCGAACCTGCCGCTCGACGCCCTCGGTATCCCTCAACCGCAGTTCCGTCCAACTGCCTTCGGTCCCTTTCAGAAGATCGGCAGCTTCGTCCGTCGACATCTCGTCGGTCTCGATCCCATCGACCTGGATGATCCGATCCCCGGCTCGGAGATCCGCCTGATCGGCCGGGCTGCCGCGGATGATGCTGACGATCTCCAGCGATTGTTGCTGAGATCGCAGTTCGATCCCCAATCCAACGAAATTGCCCTCGATTTGGCAGAACACGTCCTTCAGTTGATTGCTGGTCAGGAAACTGGAGTACTGATCCAACGACGAGGTGGCTCCGCAGGCGAATTCCAGGATCGTCGCCGTCGGCGACAGATTCAACTTCTGTTGGGCAACTTGCGCCACATTCCCGGCCACTTCCCGAGCCTGTTGACGAGTCTGTACGACGGTGACTTGCATGCGGCGATGGATATTCTCCTGAAACGCCCGGATCGTGGGATCATCCGCCTGTAAGGCATGCTGACGACGAAAAGCCTCGTCGGCCAACGCGATGTCCAAACTGGTCAATCCCCGCTCTGCCAATTGCTGCCAGTCGGGAGGGCTGACGTAGTGCGATTCGATCTTCGCCAGGATCTCCTCGTACAGCTCCAAGGCTCGTTGTTCGTCAACCGAACGCAGCGACAGCAGGTAGGATTGATCCTCGTAGCGGCGCGCGAGATCGAAATGCGATCGAGCCCGCGTCAGACGCTCCCACAAGTCCCGCTGGTTCGGAAAATCGCGAAGAGCCCCTTCATAGTGTGCCAGCGCTTCGCCCCATCGCCGCTGGGTTTCCAGTTCCTGACCCCGCTGCAAAACGGCTTCCCAGCCGTCTTGCTGCGCCATGGATTCGGCAGGAATTTGAATTTGAGCCGGGATGCGGGCCACTGGCGTCACCACCAGCAACGTCGCGACGACAGCCGCCAACACCGCCAAGGCGATTGGCTTGCTGCTCGTTAATCGTAGGCAGTTGCGATGCGATCTCATCAAGGGCAGATCCTTGCTGGAGGTTTGGCGGTCTGGCGATGCAGTCCGGACAGTTGAATATAAGACAGCTTTTGCCCTCGAGCAAACAAAACGGCGTCCGGCAGATGCACAAAACCACTCGAAACCCGCAAAATCATCAAAGACGGTTCCGGTCGTGATGAATGGCGAATCTAAAGCGATCTTTTCCCCTGGACGTCGAAGGCACCACAAGGAATGTGAAGGAAGATGTCCGATGGTCGATGATCCGATATCGAACGACCCGGGCGAATGATCGGTGGCTGCCGCCACCATCGCCCGTCCCTCACAACCCGCATCCCTGTGCCGCGATCCATCATGGATCGTGAATCTTTCCCGGCCTGATCGACCGCTCGCTACTTTCGAGAGGAACCTCGAATCAGCCAGAGCGGTTCAGGCTTTCAGGGCGTCCAGTTATCGTAGGCGCGTATTTTCACCAGGGCAAGCCTGTCAACGCGGAAATCTTCGGGTCGCTTGATAGCAGGGGATAACAAGGGTAGTATAAGGGCTAGTTCGGCTGGAGCGGTCATCCGATCGGGAAGCCTGACGGGCACCTGCCGGTGAAAGGATGGATCCCTTATTCTCTGGAGTAAATGGTCAGCGACGGGTGCACGCGGTTTCGACGTCTGAAGAAGCTCGGAATACTCGACGGAGGAATGGGATGAAATTCGCCATCAAATCAGAGATGGACGGTTTGACGCTGGTCGAGGCTTTTGGAGATCTATGCCAGAAGCGGCTGGTTGCGGAAGGCGAGCCGTTGGAAAATCTATTGGGCCCTGATTGCTACCAGCGCACGGTGCTGCTGGACTTGCATGGCCTGGATACGATCGATTCCAGCGGAGTCGGGTGGTTGCTGGCTTGCCAGCGCAAATTTCAAGCCCAGGGCGGTGTCTTCGTGCTGCACTCGTTGGCCCCGTTCGCTCGCGATGTGATGAAGATCCTGAATATGCATCTGATCTTCAAGATGGCGGACAATGAAGGGGCTGCCATCCGGTTGGCACAGGAGACTAGCAAATGAATGAACTGGCTTTCAAGCAGCATTTCGATCCCACACAACTGGCCGACATGGAAGCCGAACCCGCCATCGACGCTCTGCTGCGGTTTGCTTCGTCGATGGAAGCCAGCGACTTGTATGTGTTAAGCGACGAGTCGTGTGGGAACATTTGCATGAGACGATTGGGAAAAATCGAACCGATCGCCTTCGTGCCGCGTGACGTCAGCCGACAGTTGATCGCGCACGTGAAAGCCATGTCGGGCATGGACATCGCCGATCGCCGCCGCCCGGGCGAAGGGCGATGGCTGCACGCCAAAGCGGGCCGACGATTGGATATCCGTATCAACTGTATCGGAACCCTGTTCGGCGAAGACCTGACCATGCGATTGTGGGATCGCGATGCGGGACTGCGGCGTCTGGAGCACCTGGGCATGACCCAAAGTGAACTCGAAACGCTGAAAGCCATGCTGGGCCGACCCAGTGGGCTGCTGCTGGTGACGGGCCCCACGGGCACTGGCAAAACAACCACGCTGTACGCCTGCCTGTCTTCCTTAAACAACGGCGAACGAAAAATCAACACGCTGGAAGACCCCATCGAATATGCCATCGATGGGATTCGCCAATCCCACGTCCATCCGAAGATCGGTGTCGATTTTCCCGAACTACTCAGACACGTGTTGCGGCAAGCCCCCGACATCATCATGGTAGGCGAAATCCGCGATCAGGAGACCGCCATCGCTGCGGTTCGAGCCGCTAATAGCGGACACCTGGTCCTGTCCACCCTGCACGCGCCCGTCTCGGCAGCGGCAGCGCAGAGCATGTTGGCGCTGGGCGCGCCGCCCTACTTCCTGTCCAGTTGCCTGCTGGGCATCATCGCCCAACGATTGGTGCGAACCCTGTGCCCGAACTGCCGGATGGAATTCGAGATCGGCGATGCGCCCGGAACTTTTCACGAAGTACAAAACCTGCTGGAACCCGGTGAAGGTCGTGCCATCTACGGTCCGGGGAGCTGCGAACAATGCCGGCACTCGGGCTACGCCGGACGTACCGGGTTGTTCGAAATCATGACGCTCAACCGCGAAGTCCGCCGGTTGATCGCCGATCACGGCACGGCCGAACAGATCGCCGAAGCGGCCATGCGAAATGGAATGATCCCGTTCCGCCGCGCCGCACTCTTGAAAGTCGCCAAAGGCCTGACCAGCACCGAAGAGGTTTTGCGAGCCGTTCCCGCAGAATTCCTCGGGATCGAAGAGTAGGCAATCGGGGTGCCCTGTTCGCACAAGACCAGCGATCGATCCCCTCTCATGCCATGATTGCACTTCCTGCAAGGGGGCATCTTTTTGTCTAGACGTGCTGCTTTCGGACGCAAATTTCTGGAAATTGTGGCTTTGGTGACTTGGCAGATTTCGCGACCTGTTGATAGAATAAGTCGAAAACGCATACTGAAATGCGTGCTGGTGTCCTCTGAACATGACGGGTTGCGAGTACGATCGGTCGCGAAAGAGGCACCGAGATTGGTTCGCCGTTACCTTCCAATGACAGCCACTTGGTCCGCCTGGGCGTAAGGTGGCTCCTGCCCGCGATCGAAAAATCATGAAGGCGTTACTGGCATGAACGCTTGCTGTGTTTGTCGTCACCGGCTTCCAAGACGGAGACCTTCACGAATTCCCGCGCTGGGGAATCCTGCATCCGGGGAAGGGCTCTTTCCCCTCCATCTTCAAGGCGATTTGCGATGAGAATCAAGAACATCTTACCGTTTGTGGTCGGCCTCGCGATTACTTTTGGTTCAGCACTGAGCATTGGGGAGGAGCCGTCATCGGCGGAACCGGCAGCCGCGAAGGACGCGGAGGCGAATGCCAGGGCCGAGTATGCGGCGGCCGAGCAGGCGGCCCGAGAGGCGGAAGCGGCGCTGGGACCGCTACGCGACGCCATGCGCAAGGCGGACACGGCCTACGCCGATGCAAGTCGCGCGGCCAGGGAGGCGCGTCAGAAGGCCACGGAGGCAAAGAACCTGGCGGGCGAGCAGGGCGTGGCCGAGTTGCAACAAGCCGAGGCTGCGGTACCGGCCGCAATCAAAGCCTTGGCCGAGGCGACCGAAGCCAAGCCGCCTCGCGATAAGGCTTTGGAAGAAGCTCGTGCCATCGCGGCGCCGTTGCAAGAAGCCTACGATGCGGCGGAGAAGCTGGCGCAGGAAGCCGAGGCGGCCGCCAGGGCGGCTGCCGAGGCCGCCAACCGACTGGACGATCAGGCCCAAAGTGCTGCGGACCACGCGGCAAACTTGCGCAGGGCAGCGGAAACGGCTCAGACCGCTTTGGCTCGGGCTCAACAAAACAAACAGCGCGCGAAGGACCAGGCGGACGCGACGGGGCAGCAACTGGCCGAAGCCCAGACGCAAAAGGAGGCCGCTGACCAGGCTTTGGCGGAAGCGAACGATCAGGTCGAAGCAGATCGGCAGAATCTGCAAAAACAAGTCGCCGCTGCGGCCCAGATGTTGGCTCGAGCCACGGCTCAAAAAAGAGTGGCCGACGCGGCGCTCGCTGGCGGCGAGAAGCAAGTGGCGACTGCCGCGGCGGCTTTAGAGGCAGCGGAACAGGCGGCTCAGGCGGCCGAGAAGACGGCCGAAGAGAAGAAGCAGGTGGCGGCTCGAGCTGCTGCCAAACCCCAAGCGGCCGAGGAGGCCGCAGCCGCGCTGGCTCAAAAGCAGCAGGTCGAGCAACAAGCCCAGGCCGAAGCCACGGCCGCCGCGCAGGAAGTGACCGAAGCCCAGACAGAAAAGGAAGCGGCCGACCAGACGTTGGCAAGTGCGAACGAGCTGGTGGCCACAGCCACGTCGGACTTGGAAGCGGCTAAGCAGGCTGCTCAGGATGCCAAAGCTGCGGCCGAGCAGGCTGCGGAGGATGCCGAGCTGTCGGACGAAGAGAAAAAACAAGCGGCGGACGAGGCTGTCGCCAAACGCGAAGCGGTCGATCAGGCCCAAGCGGCGCTGGACCAGGCTCAGGCGAGCCAGCAAGCAGCTCAGGGACCGGCGACGGCCGCCGCCCAGAAACTGGCCGAAGCCCAGAAGCGAAAAGAATCGGCCGACCAAGCGCTGGCCGGCGCCAAAGAACAAGTAGCCGCCGCGACAACCGCCAATCAAGCGGCTCAGGAAGCTGCCAAGGAAATCATCGCGCTTAATGCCGCCAGCAAACAAACCGAAGCCGACGCCAACGCCAAACGCAAATTGGCTAACGAGGCCAAGACCGCGTTGGACCCCGCCGCGGCGGCGCTGGAACAAGCAGCCGTCCAAGCCCGGAATGCTGCTCAGGCTTTGAACCGAGCCGAAAACCGAAAGAAGTCAACGGAAGAGGCTTTGGAAAATCTCAAAAAGCGGATCGCCGCTGCCAAGGAGTCGCACGAAGCAGACGAACAGGCGGCCCAGCAGGCAGAGGCCGCGGCCGTTCCCTTGCAGGAGGAAGCGGCCAAGACTCGAGCCGCTTACACGGCGGCCATGGCGACCGCCGACGAGAAACGTGTGCTGGCCCAGCAGGCCAAGGCGGCTCTTTACCGGCTGGTCGCGTCCAGACAGATACCCACGGTCATGGAAATCTCCGACCCGCCAAAACCGACGAATCGGATCGACGAGATTGTCCTGGCAAGACTGGCCGAATTGGATATCCAGCCGGCCCTCTGTTCCGACGCGGTGTTCATCCGCCGCGCCTACTTGGACTTGATCGGCAAGTTGCCTCCTGCGGACGAAGCCCGCGCATTCCTCCAAGACGATGATCCGGGCAAACGAGCCGCCCTGGTCGATCGTCTGCTGGATCGGTCCGAGCATGCCGATTACTGGGCCATGCGGTGGAGCGATATCCTGAGAATCAAGGCCGAGTTCCCCGTCACACTGTGGCCCAACGCAGCCCAAGCCTATCACCGCTGGATTTGGGAATCGATCGCCCAGAACAAACCCTATGACCAGTTCGCTCGCGAACTGCTCACGTCCAGCGGCAGCAATTATCGCGTCGGACCGGTCAATTTCTACCGTGCCGTTCAAGAGGAAACCCCGGACGCACTCGCGGCGGCCGTGGCCCTGGCTTTCATGGGATCTCGTATCCACCTGTGGCCGGAAGACCTCAGCGATGGGACGGCCGTGTTCTTCTCGCAGGTTGGCTACAAGCCCACGAGCGAGTGGAAAGAAGAGATCGTCTTCTGGGACCCGTATGACTCGGTGGCTGTGCCGGGCAGTGTCGCACCGGGAATCGACGCCGTGGACAAGTCGGTGGCGGTGACCAATCAGATCCCGCAGGGATTGGACCAACCGATCGCCCAAAACGAACCGTTGGTGGCGGTCTTTCCGGACGGGACGAAGGTCACCATTGCGCCCGACCGCGATCCGCGCGAGGTGTTTGCGGATTGGCTGATCTGTCCGGAGAATCCTTGGTTCGCGCGCGCCATCGCCAATCGAATTTGGGCCTGGGCGATGGGCCGCGGCATCGTCGACGAACCGGACGACTTTCGGGAAGACAATCCGCCGAGCAACCCGGAACTGTTGGACTATCTGGCGGAGGAGTTGGTCTCCAGCGGCTGGGATCTGAAACACCTGAAGCGTCTGATCTTCACCTCGACGACCTACCAGTTTTCATCGATACCGCGATCCGGTCACCCGGAAGCCGATATCAACTTTGCCAGTTATCCGTTGCAGCGTTTGGAGGCCGAGGTGCTGATCGATGCATTGAACGACATCACCGGCAGTTCGGATCTGTACACGAGCGCGGTTCCGGAACCGTTCACGTACATTCCGGAAGACATGCCTGCGGTGGCGCTGGCCGATGGCAGCATCACCAGTTCGTTCCTGGCCTTGTTCGGCCGTTCGGGGCGAGACACGGGCATGCAAGGAGAACGCGTCAGCGAACTCGCCACACCCCAGTGGTTGCACATGTTGAACTCGGCCACCATCCAGAGCAAGCTGCAAAACGGGCCCCGGCTACGCGAAATGCTGTCCTCGGGCGGCAGTACAGAAGAAATCGTGGAAAGACTTTACCTGACAATCCTCTCGCGGTTTCCCTCGGAAGCCGACGTCCAGGCCGTGGAGGAGCATGCCAAGACCGGTGTCGCCAAGGGACGGGACGTCTGGATCGATCTCGCCTGGGCTTTGATCAACAGTCCCGAGTTTCTTTTGCGACACTAATAAAACAACGGGAAACCCATCGGCCCCTGTGCCGGTGGAAAGCGGGTTTGAACATTCGGTACGCCACTGCAATCGGCACGAAAAGGAGAACGGGTATCATGAGTAGCCAGCACCAACCAAACCAACCTTCGCATCTGTCGCGGCGCGAAGCCATGCGTCGCGGTGCATGGGGCGCGGCAGGTATGATCGCGGCCGGCGGGCTGAGCTCCAGCGTTTCTGCTGACGAAGCAGAAAAGACGCCCGAGCAACAGGCTGCGGAACTGAAGGCCTCCAGGGACTCGGCAGCCAAGGCCAAGATCACCCAGCCGAAGACCAAGTCGGTCATCCAGATCTTCTTGTGGGGCGGGATGTCCCACACCGATACCTGGGATCCGAAACCGGGGTCGGGGTACGACTACATGGGCGAGTTTGACCGAGCCATCCCCACCAACGTCGAGGGAATCCAATTGGGGTTCCTGTTCCCCCATCTGGCCAAACAAGCGGACAAATACTCCCTGATCCGCGGCATGACCCACGGCTTTTTCGGACATGAACGGGCAGCCTACCTGATGCAGACCGGTCATCGGCCCGGCGGACGATTGGCCTATCCCAGTGTGGGCGCCGTCTTCACGTACTTCAAGAGAGACGAATACAAAGGGCTGGTTCCGCCCTATATCGTCATGCTTCAAGCGGCCGGGCGGTTTTCCGAAGAGGGATTCCTGGGCCCCGCGTACAAACCGTTCGCCACCGGTGGCGATCCAAACGCAGCACGTTTCGAGGTCCAGGGGATCATCAACCGAGGAATCGACGATAACCGGCAACGAGCCCGCCGTGAATTGGTCGACAAAGTGAATCTGATGGGCTACGGCATGGCCGACGTCCCCGAGATGGAAGCTGCCGAAGCGGCCAGAGAGAACGCCTACGGTTTGATCCTGGGCCGGGGCCGAGAAGTCTTCAATCTGGACAACGAACCCGCAGCACTCCGAGATCGGTACGGCCGCAATACCTTTGGCCAACAATGCTTGGCCGCGCGGCGAATGGTGGAAGCAGGGGTGCCCTACGTCACCATCAGCTTCCCCGGCGGTTGGGACACGCACGGGAACCATTTCCCGACGATGCGACGGCAGTGCCCGATGTTGGACCAGGGACTGGCAACGCTGCTGGCGGATCTGAGCGAAAAGGACCTGCTGGACAGCACCCTGGTCTGGTGTTGTGGCGAGTTCGGTAGAACCCCGAAGATCGATTGGGCACCGCCCTGGAACGGAGGTCGCCATCACTACGCGCACGCGCTAACCGTGCTGGTCGCCGGCGGCGGATTCAAGGGCGGCCAAGTGGTCGGTGCGACTGACGAAAAAGGCGAAAAGGTCGTCGAAAGGCCCGTCTATCCGGTGGATCTGATGGGCACCTTCTATCTGTTGGCCGGCATCGACGCCTCCGCCAAGCTTCCCCATCCTTGGGGTTTGGACGCCTACGTGTTGGATGCAGAGAACGAAGAAGGCATGCTTTCATCCGGGCTGTTGGAAGAGATCATCTGAACGAGAGGGAGCACACTATGGACAAGCTTCGATTCGCCATTCTCGGCACGGCCCTTTGGGTGGCTGTTGCAAACGGTGCCTGGGCGCAGAACCAGCACGTTGGATTCGTCTATCCGGCCGGCGGCCAGCAGGGTACCACCTTTCCGATCCGGTTGGGCGGACAAGGGCTTGTCCATCCTTCCGATGTGATTGTCAGCGGCGACGGGGTCTCCGTTCGACTGGTCGATTACTACCGGGTCATGAACAATCAGGAACTCGCGTTGCTCCGACAGCAATTGAACGAATTGCAAAAGGATGGATCGACCGTGGACGACGCGATGGCCGCCAGAATGGCTTGGTTCGAATTCCCCGAGCCCATTGGCCCGCCGGCGGAAATAGACGAAGTGGAGGGCCTGCTGTGCGAGGCGTGTGGCGTCCTGAACCCGCTGGACGCTACCGTCTGCAGCGAATGCCATGCGGAGTTGGATCCAGCCCAAGCTCCGACGCCAGGAGAAACGGAAGCAAGTGAGGAACCGGCCGAGTCGGAAAACGAAATCGCCCGACAAAACCTGATCGAACGGATTCAAAGACTGTTCGCCGAAGACGAACGCTTTCCCGCCGTTCGATCCCAAGCCGAATTGGTCTTCGCCGAAGTCACCGTGGAGCCCGACGCGAAACCCGGGCGGCGAGAAATCCGAGTGATTACCAAACGAGGCATCTCCAACGCGCTTTCGTTTTATGTAGGGCAACTGCCCGAGGTCGCGCGTAAGCCGATGAAAACCATGCAGTTTCCGGTGCTGGGCAGGGAGCATCTGGCCCAACGCAACCGACCATCCGAAGAGGAAGAATTGCGAGTCACCGTGCCTTGTACGATGAACGGGCAGATGGCCGCAGGCGAGGTGAATCGGTATCGTTTTCAAGCGACCGCAGGTCAGCGCTTGGTGATGTTCGCCAAAGCCCGAGATCTGATCCCCTACGTCGCCGATGGCGTTCCCGGTTGGTTCCAAGCCGTGCTGAGACTGCATGATGCCGACGGCAACGAGGTCGCCTACAACGACGATTTCCGCTTTAACCCCGACCCGTTGATCTACTACGAAGTCCCAACGGACGGCGAATACGTGTTGACCATCAACGAGGCGCTGTTTCGCGGACGAGAAAGTTTCGTGTACCGGATCACCATCGGCGAACTGCCCTACGTCAGCAGCATCTTCCCCTTGGGCGGCCGAGTGGGCGAATCGGTGGCGATCGAAATGGATGGCTGGAATCTGGAACAAGCCACGCTGGCGATGCCCCCCGAAGATGCCGCACCAGGGCGACACCTGCTCGCCGCTGACAACGGGCAGCACCTTTCCAACTTCGTGCCGTTCATGCTGGGAACGCTGCCAGAAACCATGGAACAGGAACCCAACGACGATCCGTCGACGGCCCAGAAAGTGACACTGCCGATCGTCATCAATGGGCGTGCGGATCACCCGGGCGATTGGGATGTGTTCGAAGTGGAGGGCAAAGCCGGTGAGACCATCGTCGCGGAAGTGCATGCCCGTCGGCTCGGGTCCCCAATGGATTCCTTCGTCAAAGTCACGGACGCGGACGGCAAGATCATCGCGCTGAACGACGATCATTATGATGCCGCGTCGGGCTTGAACACCGACCACGCCGATTCGTACCTGATGGTCGAATTACCGGCCGATGGAACGTACTTCGTCCACATCGGCGACACGCGCCGTCAAGCGGGAAACGAGTATGCCTACCGGCTGCGGATCAGCCATCCACAGCCCGATTTCGAGCTGCGGGTGATCCCTTCCCGGATCGTGATGCGCAGCAAAGGTTCTGCCACAGTGACCGTCTTCGCAATACGCCGCGACGGTTTCACCGGGCCGATTGCGCTGAACTTTGAAGACTTGCCGGAAGGCCTGGAATCCCCGGGCGCGACGCTGCCGGCAAATCAAGACTCGGTGAAACTGACTTTGCGAACCAGTCTTGCTGACATGGACGAGCCCGTCGATTTGACCGTCGCAGGTACGGCAAAGGTCGGCGATCAGGAAATCGTCCGACAGGCCGTGCCGGCCGAGGACAGCATGCAGGCCTTTCTGTGGCGACATCTGATGCCCGCCAAGACCCTGCCGGCGCTTGTCTTCGATGCATCCTACCAGCCACCCGAAGAGCGTGTCCGGCCGCCGATCAACGACGAGGATCGACCGCAGGATGTGGAACGCACATTGACAAGAGCATCGGTCGAAGGTCGTTTGAGACAGATCGAACGCCTGTATCAAGACTGGTTCCTGACCGACGATTTCGCCAACCGCGAGATCGCCAGCATCGAAGCCCGCGTCATCCAATAGCCCCCAACGTTACTGTAGCAGGCACACTCCGTGTGCCGTCCGCCAGATCACCGGCCACTCCGTGTGCCGTCCGCCGAGTAGCAGGCACACTCCGTGTGCCGTCCGCCAGGTTACGGCACACGGAGTGTGCCTACTACTTTGGGATGGAACAACTTCTTCCTGCGTAGTCCCGAACGCGGCCTCCGGCCGCAACCGAAGTAGGTTGGGTCTCCGACCCGACCCGGTCGGGACAGAGTCCCAACCTACAAAGATGCGCGCAACGTTCGCGGATGTTACGACCGAAGACTCTAAGCAACGATGGGGTAGCGTCTAGTCCTGCGTGCGTTTGAGCCGTTCACAACGAATGGATGAAGGCCCAACCATGCGGGATCAGGACGATAGCAATGAGTAGGACCCAAGCAGCCACACGAATGATCGCTGCAGGTGCCGGGCCTTCGCCGCCGTGAGCAATCCCGTGCCAGGACCGCCGAAAAATGGAATCCGATTCCTCGGGGTAAAGGATGACGCCTAACGGCAGGATCAAGGAACATGCGTAGCGAAATGTGAACTCGAGGTTTCCCACGCTGACGTGGTTTACCAAGACAGCACCGCCGGCTAACAGCAGCGCCAATTTGCTGGACCTATCCCAAGTCATCGGCTTCGCCTTCTTTCACCTACGCGTCGGACGGCGTTGTACGCGACAACTTGCTATTCTTGCACCTTGCTGCCTTCGCGTCCATCCGTCCCCGCTGCAAGAAATGCTTGCCGCATTGGTTGCGCAGAAAGGGGTCGGGAGTCGTTTTCGGGCAACGGTCAACCACATAGAAAACGTCTTCTCCGAAAACGACTCCCGACCCCTTCCGCCGATTCCACCTAGAAATACCTGCCTTCGCGTCCATCCGTCCCTGTTGGAAGAAATGCTTGCCGCATT
>REEF01000550.1 GCA_007695205.1 Planctomycetaceae bacterium | reverse complement strand
ATGGGTCCAGATCTTCCACGAAGTCTGGCGGCGCTACCGCGACTTCTTCTACGTGTCCAATATGCATGGTTACGATTGGCCGGCCCTGCGGCGGCAGTACGAACCGCTGTTGGACCATGTGGCTCATCGCAGCGATCTGAACTACGTCATCGGCGAGATGATCGCCGAGCTGAACGCGGGTCATGCCTACAAAGCGGGCGGGGACTGGGTCCAGCCCGAACGGCCTCGATTCGGATTGCCGGGCGCTCGGCTGCATTGGGACGCGGAAGCCGGACGGTACCGGATCGCCAGCATCTACGCCGGACATAACGAGGAACCCATCTACCGTTCGCCATTGACCGAGATCGGCGTCGATGTCCAAGTGGGCGATTACCTGCTGGAGATCGAAGGGCACGAGCTGAAAGAAAACGACAACCCCTACCAGCTACTGCGCAATCGAGCCGACCAGCCGGTGACCTGGACCGTGAACAGCCAACCACAACGCGAAGGAGCTCGACAGATCACCTATCGGCCGATCACCGGCGAACAAGACCTGATCTACTTGGACTGGGTCCTGGCCAATCGAGCCAAGGTGGACCAGATGACCGAGGGTCGAGTCGGGTACTTGCACCTGCCGAACATGGGCCCCGCCGGGATCCGGGAGTTCACCAAGTGGTACTACGGCCAGATCCGCAAGGAAGGGCTGGTGATCGACGTGCGCAGCAATGGCGGCGGCAACGTGTCGGCCATGTTGATCCAGCGCCTGAACCGATCGTGGCTGGCCACCGGATTCTCACGCACCTCGGACACGCCGACCACCTACCCGCGATCCGTTTTCATCGGCCCGATGGTCTGCCTGCTGGACCAGAACTCGGCTTCCGATGGCGACATCTTCCCCGCCATGTTCCGCGAGGCCGGATTGGGACCCTTGATCGGCAAGCGGTCCTGGGGCGGCGTGATCGGGATCACCAACCGAGGAACGCTGATCGATGGAGGAGTTGTCAATGTTCCCGAATTCGGTTTCGCGTCGACCGATGGCCGCTGGATCATCGAGGGACATGGAGTCGATCCGGATATCGAAGTCGACAACGACCCCAAGTCGCTTGTCGAAGGACGCGATCCGCAACTGGAGCGGGGCATCAAAGAAGTGATCCAGCGGATGAGCGAGCAGCAGCGCCGATTACCCGAGCGACCCCCGGCACCGATCAAAACCCCCTGACGGAAAAGCCTAGTCTGCGAAAAGGCGAAAAGGACAGGCATTTTTCGAAAAGGACAGGCATTTTTTGCTGGGGATAGGCGTACCAGTCGCGAAGCGACGACATGTAATAGCCACGGACGCGAGTCCGTGGGACACGCGCCGCCGCAATCATCCAAGAGTCGCAACGCGACGGCAGGTGTCCCCTGGCCGGAACCGAGCGGGAAGACGGTGGGATGGGTCGGAAATTCCTCGTTGGGCGATGGTTCGGCTCGGGATGAGGCCGGGAGGGGATTTTTGCGTGTCGGTCAACGCTTGCCGTCGCGTTGCGACTCGGGACCGCTGCCGTCGGGTCGCCGGGGGCAGCCTTGGGAAGCGGGATTCAAAGCCCACGCTGGTCAATCGCCGCCATCTTCGGCCCTTGTCTGTTCATTCCCTTGCCCGAAATTCGCTTGCCCTGCTTTCCTTTGCTCCCGAGGATAGCTTGCAGCACGGCTGGGCGACACGCCCGCTTTCAGTTATGCTGATTTGGACGCGATCACCGATTATCCCGGCCGCGTCACGGGGATGACGTATGATGCGGCGGGGCGGGTGATGACGGTTATCCGGCCCGACCCAGATGCGTCCGGGATCCCCCGGTTGTAGTTTCGTTACGACAGTGCCAGCAATCCATATGGATGAACGAAAAGCGAGAAGCGACAGGGCGGTAGCACTGATTGACCTGGACGAAGTTTGTGAAACGTGCGAAGCGGAGATACCCAGTATGAAGCTGTTTATGTGTTTTGTGATGTTGAGTATGGCCGCGGCCATCGCAGCGCCTTCCGAGATCCCACCGCTGCAATGGGGCGAGCCAGGCGCTCGCGAGTGCATGCTCGAAACCAAGGACCGATGGCATGCATACGATAATACCCCGCTGCCCAGCGAGGACATCTCGACGCACGGCCCCCGCGTGCCGGCTTTTCCGGGCGCCGAGGGGTTTGGCGCGTATGCGTTCGGAGGCCGCGGCGGCGCCCTCCACCGCGTGACGAACCTGAATGATAGCGGCCCGGGGTCGTTGCGGGCGGCCGTGGAGTCGGAGGGGCCGCGCACCGTCATCTTCGATGTCTCGGGGACGATCGAGTTGGAATCGCGCATCACGATTGACAACCCCTACGTAACCATCGCGGGCCAAACGGCTCCTGGCGATGGAATTACTGTGGCCAACCGCAAATTCGACGTGCGGACCTATGACGTCATCATCCGCCATATGCGGTTTCGGCGGGGCGTGTACCGGGACGACACCGACGAGTGGACCTTCCGGATCCGCGGCGGGACGCATGTCATCGTGGATCATATCACCGTCACCTGGGGCATTGATGGAAACATGGGTGTTACGCACATGGACAACGCCACGGTTCAGAACAGCGTCTTGGCGAAACCGTTGTGGGATTCCATTCACCCCAAAGGGGTCCGGGGATACGGCGCATTGGTCCGCGGCCGCCATGGCGCGCGGTATAGCTTTCTGCGCAACCTATGGGCCAACCACCGGGCTCGCGTGCCCCGGCCCGGCAACTACATCAGCCATGAAGACGATCCCGATGGTCTTTTGATGGATTTCCGCAACAATGTCATCTACCAAGGCGTCGGGGCCAATTACGACCAGGACAGCATTACGCTGTACAACATCGTAAACAACTACCTCCTCACGGATTGGCGACTGATCGAGCGCAGCCCCTACACCCAAGGCCATTTCTCGGGCAATTATCGACGGGGAACGGAGGTCGCCGACCAATGGGGCTTGCTCTCGCCGGGAGACCGCATTGTCCGCGAGGAACACGAGCAGCCGGAGCCTTTCGAGACGGGCGACGTCACCACGCTTTCGGCTGAAGAGGCTTGGCGTGAAGTGATAGACACGGCCGGCGCATGGAAAAGGGACGCGCACGATGAAAACCTCATCAAAGAGACGCTCAACTATCATCGTCAGGAAATCGAAGTCGGTGAACCGGAATACGAGCTGCCGGGTTGGTGGACGACCGGTCAGATCGACTCGCAAGAAGAGGTGGGCGGCTTGCCCGAACTCGAGTCCGTGAGCATACCGGAATGGATTGACACCAACCGGAACGGGATTCCCGATTGGTGGGAGGAGGCGCACGGTCTAAACTCGGACGATCCAGCCATCGCCAACGTGGACAGCAGCGGCAATGGATACACCAACCTTGAGGACTACATCAACGACTTGGACGCCATTCGGAATACCCACGAAATGGCGGCGATAGGTCATCCGTGAGGGCAGTACGGTCGCGTTGGCGGCCATGAAAGTGTGCGAATTCCTCCATTAGACACATGCAGATTGCCCTCATATCTTCTTTTCGTCAATCTCGGGGACATACCAGGGGACGGGGGTCTTTTCTGCACGGGCCACGTCGTGCAGGCGTTCTGGCGATAGGCTTCCCAGTCGCGACGCGACGACATGCACTAGCCACGGACGCGAGTCCGTGGGACACGCGCCGCCGCAATCATCCAAGAGTCGCAACGCGACGGCAGGTGTCCCATGGCCGGAACC
>REEF01000235.1 GCA_007695205.1 Planctomycetaceae bacterium | reverse complement strand
GGACGAACACCGCAGCTTCGAGGCATTCCAGCAAGCGGTAAAGAACAACCCGCTGCGCGTGGATTGGAACGCGCTGGAAGTCCGCTATGCTACCACGCACGGTGACGAATTGCGCTTCCGCTACGACACGGACTACAGCGAGGACGCGGAAGGCTTCATCAAGATCGTCCCGGACCTGTGGGTTAACGGCGAACTGCGCGAGGTGGATTTCGACAACTGGCCGTTGGCCGAAAGCCCGGTAATGACCTTGAAGGACCGTATCCTGCGTATTGAACAGGGCGGGGAACGGGTAGAAGTCGACTGGAGCGGCGAGCTGCCGCGCATCAGACGGCGCTGACCCTTAGACGCGGTAATAAAACTGGCCTGGGAGACCTACGGTCGGCGGTTCCGGCAGGGTCAGAGACCCGCGCCGAACGGTTTTGTTACCGCCTGTTAAGAAATGATAGCAATTGGCTCAAGAAGGAGAATTACCATGTCAAATCGACGTCAATTTGTTCGCCAGACGGCCGCTTTCGGCCTCATCCTTGGCATGAAAGAAATGAAGACACACATGGTTCGCAAAAAATGCCGAGTCCTTGGCATTTGGCAGATAATAAAGTTCGCCCTGGCAGTGATCAGTGCCGGGGCTTTGGCGCATGCCGATGAAGCGGATCGCATCCGGCCGTACCGGGAAAACCCGTTTTACTGGCAGTACAAGGGCCAGCCGGTCCTGCTGCTGGGCGGGTCCTGGCAGGACAACCTGTTCAACCATCCCAAGGGCCTGGAGCGGCACCTTGACGTATTGAAATCTGCCGGCGGGAATTACCTGCGCAACGTGATGAGCCATCGCAACGTGGGCAACGTGTTCGCCTACGAGCAGGTGGACGGCAAGTTCGACCTGGACCGGTGGAACGACGAGTACTGGCGGCGGTTCGAGAACTTCCTGAAGCTGACTCACGCGCGGGACATCGTCGTGCAGATCGAGATCTGGGCCACCTGGGATCATTATAACGATCACCAGTCGATCGGCGGCTGGTCGAAGCATCCGTTCAATCCGGTCAACAACGTGAACTACACGGCCGAGGAGTCCGGCCTGCCCGTCGCCGTCGACTACGGTGCGGGGGCAACGCCGACCGATCACAAGTTCTTCCACTCGGTCCCGGCGCTGGAGAACAACACCGTGGTCCTGCGCTATCAACAGGCCTACGTGGACAAGCTGCTCTCCTATTCACTGAAGTATCCGCACGTGCTGTACTGCATGAACAACGAGACGGGCGAACCCGTGGCGTGGAGCGATTTCTGGGCACGCTATGTCCGAGCGCAGGCCGCCGAGGCGGGCAGACAGGTCGAGGTCGCTGAAATGCGCCGCCACCACGACATCACCGCCCCCGACCATCGGCACATGGTCAACCATCCCGATCTCTATAGTTTTCTGGACATCTCGCAGAACAACACGCAGGGAGGCCAGACCCACTGGGACCGCATGTTGCAGGTCCGCGCCTGGGTCCAGGACCAGCCCCGCCCGATCAACAACAATAAGATCTATTCGGGAGGCAACGACGAGGAAGCGGTGGCCCGCATGTTCCGCATTATCTTCGCGGGCGGGGCCAGTGCCCGCTTCCATCGTCCGCACCCCCTGGAGGGTACGGACGATCACGAGAAATCGACAGGGTGGGGACTGGGTCTGAGCCCGCGTGCCCAGGCCACGCTGCGCGCCGCACGCACGCTGACCGAGGCGATGAACGTCTTCGTGTGCGAACCGCGGAACGACTTGCTCAGCGACCGGCAGCCGAACGAAGCGTACTGCCTGGCCGAGCCGGGCAAACAGTACGCGGTCTATTTCCCTGACGGCGGTTTGGTGAAACTGGATGTCTCTGCGGCCAAGGGCACACTGCAAGTCCGCTGGCTGGATATCCGCCGCAACGCATGGCAAGAATCGCACACCGTCGAAGGCGGTGGCATAATGGAACTGAAAACGCCCGCCACGGGCCACTGGGCCGTACTCGTGCTGGCCCGTTAGTGGTCGCTACCTATCGAAAGGAGATCAAGGGATGTTCCATCGCAAGGCCCCGGATTGGGCCGACCGGTTGGGCCATCTGGTTAAGCAGTGGGATCCGTACGACCATCTGACCTCGGCGCACAACGTGGCTCACCGCACGCCGAAATCCACTTGGCTCGACATGCAACTGCTCCAGCGCTGGGACGGCGGCCAGACCGGTTACATGCTGGGCCAGCGTGCCGCCCAGGAGAAGACCGGGTACATCATCCCGCAAGTCAACGAAGAGTACGGCTACGAGGATCTCTGGGAGAAATACCCCGGCCACCGAGCCGCGGAGACTCGCCGCAAAGATGCCTGGGAGATCACCATGGCCGTCTGCTACCAGACCACCGACGAATCCGCGCGGCGGGGCACGGGCGTTGCGCCCGATACCGGCGGTGGCTGGGTCAACGGCCGCGGCGACGACCAGATGACCATGCTGATCGGCTACGGCCACATGGTCGATTTCTTCACCGCCTTCGACGGGTGGAATTGCCAATCGCTCAGCGAAGCGGTCCAGGGGCGCGTTCAACTGACCGCCGAGCGATCGGTATGGTCCACGAACACCCCGCCGGGCGGCGGCTCGCACAGCCTGGATTTCGGAAGCAAGGCGAGCCCTTACGCGGTCGATCTGCCCGATGCCGCCCGCGAAGCTCTGGAAGGACTCAGGTCTTTCACAATCACGGCCTGGCTGAACCGCACGAGCGACGAGGAAGGTGCCGGCGGCAACCGGATCGTCCACATGGCCGACACCCTGGGCTCCCGCGCGGGGATCGACCTGATCGTCACCCGCAACGGACAACTGAAGATTGGCGTCAACCAGTGGCCGGATGGGACGCAGGCGGCCAGTGAACCGGGCCTGATTCCCGTGGATCGTAACGCAGGCAACGACAACTGGCGATTCATCGCGGTGACGTACGATTCCACGGCCGCGAAGGAGCATGTGAAGCTTTACGTTGGCACGATCACCGCGGATGTCCGCCTGCACAAGGCGGTTTCGTACGACCGGGGACCTGTGGGCAAGGACGCCGGCGTCCTGACCGTCGGCCACTTTAATCCCGCCATGCGAAGCCATCACAGCGACCGCATGTTCCGCGGGCTGATTGACGAGGTGCGACTCTTCGGCAACTCACTCGACGGAACCGGCGCGTTGTCTCTCGACGAGATTCGAACCATTCACAAACCTTGAACATGAAAGGAGCGACCATGACGATCGAATCCTCTGTCAATCAACCACTCTGCTGGGCCGCCCTTGGGCTGGCGCTGTCTTTAACCCTCCATGGGGCCGCTGCCGAACTGGACCCTGCGTCGCTGCGTGTGCCGGCGAAGATGCCTGACGCGGCCGAAGTGCTCTCGCCCGCCGCCATTCACATGGACGGCTGGCTCGGCGAACGCATCACGGCCAACGCCAGGAACCGTCTGCTCAAAGTGGACTTGGAGCCGTTGCTGGCCGGGTTCCGCAAGAAGCCTGGCAACCATCCGTGGATCGGGGAGCACATCGGCAAGTGGCTCCACGCCGCGACCCTCGCCTGGGCGAATACCGGCGATCCGAGGTTGCGCGAGAAACTCGACGACGCCGTGATTGAACTGCTCAAAACCCAGGAAGCCGACGGCTATCTCGGCACCTACCTTCCCGACAAGCGCCTGGGCCTCGATGACAGGCCCAACGCCGACTGGGACGTCTGGTCGCACAAGTACAAC
>REEF01001105.1 GCA_007695205.1 Planctomycetaceae bacterium | reverse complement strand
TAGCCATGTCAGAGGCAGCGATTAACTGTGCCGATTTTTGTCGCCACTCCGACAGGACGAGCGTTTTCTTCTTTTTCGGAGACCATCCTATGTGCATCCGAACCTTATTGACGTTGGGGCTGATTGCCATCGTACCGGCTTGCGGACGCATGGATTCCTCGGGGCCTGCTGCCTCGGGTGCTCCGGGCGTATCGGATTCTCGCGATACTGCGACAGCCGCTCCTAGGGTCCAACCGGCCTTTTATCAGGCAGACGAAGCGGAAGACCTTGACGCGATGGGTCTTGAGCCGGCCGATCCTATGGCGGTGGATCATGGGCTGGCAGCTACAGCACCATCAGATGATCAGCAGGGCATCGCCCAGACCATGCACGCGATCGAATTGCTGCAAGATCGGATGGACCAGTTGCACAACCAGCATCGGCAGATCCTGGCTGCTTTGGGCATCGACGACCAGCAACCGCCGCCACCCCCACCGGCCGGTTCGCTGGCCGAGCAGGTGCTGGAACTACGAGAAGCGGTCGCCCTGTTGGCGGCAGGCAGCGAAGCGATGCGGCAAGCCATCGAGGAACAGACGGTGACGTTGAAACCCGTCATGCCCGGCACGGCCGATGGCAAACTGATCGTCGAAAACAACACGGACAGCGACCGCCAGATGTGGATCAACGGCACGTCCTACTGGATCTGGGCGAACAGCGAGTTGACCGTGCAGGTCCCGCCAGGCCAGGTGATCACGAAGGTAGGTAACGAACAGGCACAGACCTGGGAGATCCCTGGCCCCGGTCAGGAAGTGCGCATCGAAATCGTACGCACGTCGGAGGCTGTGGCCGAGGCCGAACGTTGAACGCGAGCCGACGCTCTGGAAGCAGTCGGCCAGCTCTTTCTGAGTGCCTTCTACGGTTGGGGGGGCGGGAGTCGTTTTCCGAGACGCCGCTTTCCAAGTGGCTCATCGTCGGCAGAAAACGACTCCCGACCCCCTTCTCGCTGGAGTTCGCGATTCAGCATGCTGGGCTGCGTAGCCTTTCTCGGGGCACGATAAGTCGTGAACTCCAACGAAAACGACTGCGTGCCACCAAACTAAGTCCGACACTTGTTGTTTTGCCGGTACGACGGCCCTCTTGCACGTGTCAGCAAAAACGCCTACGCTCGATCGTGTGAAGTAGCGGGCGACCGAAATGATTCGGTGGCTTCGCGTACGACAAATGGTAACCTCCTCCTTACAAGCCCAGGCCCGTTTACCATGAAAATCTCCCCGCAACCCGTCTCAGCCGTTATTCTGCTGATGTTCCTGGTAGTTCCCGCCGTCGCCCAGGAGCGTTCGATCTCACGAGCCGATTTGATAGAGAAAACCTCCGGATTCTGGATCGGCCAGTTGGTCGGAAACTACATGGGGTTTCCCTTCGAGAACGTGTACGTTGATGAACCGATCCCCGTGCTGGTCGACCGTTATTACACCCCCCACAACGGCGGCGATCTGCGGATGAATCGCCACGATCATCGCGCCTTTGCCCCTTACCTGTTCACGCTGTTCGACGGTGCCTATTCGGACGATGATACCGACATCGAGTTCGTCACGTTGCACGCCGTGGAACAGTACGGCCTGGATATCAATTACGAGCAGATTACCAAGGCCTGGAAAAGACACATCAATCGGCGGATCTGGGTTGCCAACCGTACGGCCAGAGACCTGATGGATCAAGGCTTGCTCCCGCCGGAGACGGGCAGCAAGCAGAATAACCGCCACTGGTTCCAAATCGATTCGCAGTTGGTCAACGAGATCTGGAGCGCTTTCTATCCCGGCATGCCGGCACGAGCGGCGGAGCGAGCCGAATGGGGCGCACGAATTACCAACGACGACTGGGGCACCCATCCCACGATCGCCTATGCCGTGATGATCAGCGAAGGCTTCTTCGAGAACGATCCGCAGCGACTGGTCAAGTTGGCTTTGGACGCAATCCCCGCCGAAGGCCCCTTTTACGAAGGTATGAACGATGTCATCCGCTGGCATGCGGAAACGCCCGACGATTGGCGCAGCACCCGCCAGAAGATCCACGACAAGTACTACCGATATCGGAAGGGAGACTACGAAGCACCGGTATCGGTCGTCTCGTCGCTGGTAAACGGACTGTGCGGCATCATGGCCATACTGTATGGCGAGGGCGATTTCATGAAAACGGTCGGCATCGCCGTCAGCGCGGGCTACGATTGCGACAACCAAGCGGCCACCTGCGGCGGACTGATGGGCGTCGTGCTGGGCGCCCAGGCGATTCCAGCGGCGCTGACCCACGACTGCCTGCCTCGAGGCCGTTGGGACAAGCCGTTCAACGACACCTACATCAACTTCAGCCGCGACGACCTGCCCATCCACAACCGGATCTCGGACATCGTCCAGCGGATCGTCGATATCGCCGAAACCGCCATCCTGGACGAAGGTGGACAAAAACTGGAACAGAATGGTCAGATCATCTATGTAATCCCGGCGGTAGAGGCCGCAAAGCATTCGCGAACCAAGCGTTGACCCGAGTGATAATGCCTGCCGCTGCGTCGTGCGTCAGCAGCCATCGCCTGAGGCGACCCGGCACAAGTGCTGCGGCCAAAGTATCGCTTGTACTCCCACACCAGGTCTCGCCACATCGATGCTTCGATGCCCAACGCACCCAGGATCCCTCGCAGCTTCTCTGGTACCGGGGTGGCCCGACCCTGGATACGCTGCTCGGCCGTCCACCGCAACAACACCAGATACTGATGCCAATCCAGACCTAGAAACCCCTTGTCGCTGGCACGGACGCCCCCTTGATGAGCTTCGGATTCGTCGGCTCCCTTGCGATCCGAGAGCGTCAAAGGCGCCAGCCAGCCATCCCGCAAGATTCGTCTCCCGGTCGGATTCCGCCGCTTCGACTGCCGCTGGAGCCCCCGATCGACGACAGAAGTTTCCCGAAGATGACCCCCGGCTTGCTCGGTCGAGACACTCACCAAATCAAAGGCTGCCGAGGCGATTTGCTCTCCCCGCTCGGCCTGGATTCGATCATAGGCCGACGTGTGAACCGCTTGATCAGGCGAATCGGCCAAGGCAGCTCGCACCGGATTCAAATCCACGTACATCGCACAGGCCAGTAAACCCGCCTCGTCAACGATCCGCTGAGCCTTAAATCGACCCTCCCAGAACCGGCCGGTGCATTCGTCCTGCTTGTTGGCCAGCCGAGCAATCGGCTCACTCAAAGCCCGCATAAACCAAGAGATGTCCGACAATCGACGACGGACCACAGCCATCCGCTCGCCGTCCGCTGCCAACGCCTTCACATCGTTTTCCGTGGGCTCAGCCAGTTGCTCATCAAGCCTGCGACCAGGAAACACTCGAAGCCACCGAAGCGCAGCCTGCTCGTCAGACCACGTTGCCACCACATCGGGGCGATTCCGCAGGATCACATGCAGGTGATTGCTCATGATGGCATAGGTCAGAACATCGATGCCGAAAACCGACGCCAGAGCCTCCAACCGACGACGAATCCACTCGCGTCGGAACGAATAGTCGATGCCCGTCCGATCATCCCTCCCCGCCAAATAGGCTTTGCGGACACACCTTTGGACTATATGGACGACGCACACCTCACCCGCATCAAACTGTTCACAACGTAACGGTCGACCCATGATCTTGTCTCCCTTCTGCCCATATTCTACAAAAAAAAGCCAAGCTGTCAAGCTTGGTGGGTGGCACCTTTCGA
>REEF01000675.1 GCA_007695205.1 Planctomycetaceae bacterium | reverse complement strand
TGGGAGGCGGCGAAGAGGGTCCAGTGAATCGGCGTGGATCAGGCGGTCGTCGCCCAGGGGCGCACTTAACGCCACGGACGCTAATGGGATGATGCAGATTGTCTTTGGAGGCCAAACTGACTGCAGACGCGCACGTAGGGCCTGGTGGGCCGTGACTGGCGGTTTTGGTTGCGGTGGATGGCGGGTGGGGTTGATATCGAATGGGTGACGCCAAAGGTCAGTCGGTTTCCGGAGCTAGTTCAGTTTTTCGGCCGTCACGGCATCGCGGCTGTCTTCGAGCTTGATCACGGCAGGGGCGCTCGGTTCGGCGGGCGACCGGGCGATCGTCGATCCATTTGACGCCGAGCGCCGCCACCAGGGCCGGCGCAGCCAGTCGCACGACGAGGAAACGTGGTCCAGTCGCCCATGACGTGCCAAGGTTCCCCGTCGTCCCGCTCTAAACCTGCTCACTTCTCCGCCCAAAGCGACTCGATCAATTCCAGGGTTCGTTCGACCAGTCTCCGCCCGCCTTCGGGGTCGGCTTCGTTGCTTTCGGGAATGGCGCCGTAGGCGCCGCCCGCGACCGAACGTTCCGTGGGAAGGTATCGGAAGTACCCGTTGGCAAGCTGGACGGTCATCGTTTGCAGCGCCTTGCTGCGGGCCTTGATCTGCATGCCGTAGTCAAGGTACAGCTCGAACGGGTTGGTGGCGATGGCCAGGTCACCGATCCGCACCACGTGGACGGGTGCCGACAGGTTCGGTTCCGTCTGTTGCAGCTCGTAGCGCATGATCACGCGGAGCGCTCTGGCCAAGTGCCAGTAGGCCGGAGTGATGTCCTTGTACCAATTCGGCTTCTGCATCCGCTCCGGGTTCTCTTCAAGCTCCCGGCGCATCTTGGTGTATTGGGCCAGAAGCCGTTCGAAGTTCTGCCGTCCTCGACTCTCCACGACCTCTTCGGAGATGCGCCGCCGGGCCAGCGTCAACTCCTCCATACGGTGGGCCAGCACGGGATTCGAGTCGATGTGCCCTTCCAGGTAGGGCAAGACGGAAGTGACGGCGTCGGCAATCCGCACGGCGATTTGTTGGCGACGATTCCGTCCGGTGAGCCGCTGCATGCGAGTTTCGGCGCGATGGTCGACCAAGATATGCGGCGACTGGTCGCCCGCGGCGGCGATCTGCGGCAGGACGTACAGCGAGTCACCCAACCGCTTGCGAAGCTCTTCACGGGTTTCGTGCCAGTAATCGGCGGTAATCAGCGTACCACCCTCATTCACCTGCGCCGGGCAGGCGACGTTGACCACCACGCCGGTCAACTTGTTTTCTGCGTCGTAAGTGTAAAGAAGGCCCACCGAATGGTCCTCGTACCCTTCGACGTGACTGAAGTCGGGCCGGTCGGTGCGGCCATACATTCGGGATTCCCCGTTGTCGTACGTGATCAGCCGGTTGTGGCCGACCACAGCGTGTCCCAGGCCGAAGCTCACCCCGCCGGGCTTGCGGTCCTTGAAAGCGTGCTCGATGGCGTCAGCAATCCGCCCGGATGCGAATTCAAAGTACTCCCCCGGCGACGGCTTCACGCCCAGGTCCATGCCCCACCACGACCACTCCAGCGGAATCTCGATGCCCAGCTCGGCGAACCTTTCGACCAGCGGAGGGTCCTTCCGACGCTCTACCGCGGCGTGCGTGTGCGTCCCGCTGACAATGATTTTCTTGGGATCGATCTCCGGCACCCGCTCGCCGACGATTTCCAGGACCCGCTCGACCATATCGGTGTGGACGGAGCCCAAGTCGACGGACACCAGGACAACCCGTTCCGCCGTCTTCCCACCCCGATTCGATTCCAGGACGAGTGCCGTGGCGGTCAACGGGTCCATCACGCCCGTAGACAGCCTCGCACGGGAACCGCCCGACATGATCACGGGCACATCCGGCGTGATGCTGGTGGACGCCCAACCGATGCGGAGCCCATCGGCGGCGGTGTCGTCGGCAAGGACGACGTACGGCGTCACCCCAACTGCCGTGAGAACGAGAACGGCTACTACCTCGGTGATCATGCGGCTTTTCATCGTGGTCCTCCCGTGAACGGTTACCATATACCTTAGTCCCAGAACTTATTGATTGCCTCTACGGTCCAATCCACCAGTCTCCGCCCACCCTCCGGGTCGATTTCAGTGCTGGCCGGCACGGCACCGTAGCCTCCCCCGGCCACCGAGCGCAGGGTTGGCAGATACGAGGCGGGGCCCGCCAACTGGATGACGAACGTTTGCACCGCCTTGCTGCGCGATTGGATTTGTACGCCGTAGTCCAGGTACAGTTCAAACGGGTTGGAGGCGAAGGCAACGTCGCCCAAGCGGGCCACGTGGACTTCGATCGGCGCCGTCGGATCGGTTTTCTGCAGCTCGAAGCGTTCCACGACCCGTTCGTGCCTGCGCGTCATGCGATAGGTGCGGGTGATATCGCGATACCAGCGCGGCTTTTCCCGCAGCTTGGGGTCCGCCTCCACGGCGCGCAGCATCTCTTCGTAACGCTTGCGGTACTTCTCCGCTTCCGCCGCGGCCTGCACCGAATCGCTTTCCGGTATCACCCGGCGCTGCAAAGAAAGGGTTTCAACGCGATGTTTCAGCAGCGGGGCAAAGTCGATCTCCTTTTCAATGAACGGCAGAATGGCCGTCGCGCCATCGGCGATGCGCGTGGCGATTTGCTGACGCCGCGAGCGGCCGGTGATCCGTTCCATGCGCGCCTCGGCGCGTTTGTCCACCAGCACATGCGGCGACTGGTCGCCGGCGGCGGCAGTCTGGGGCAAGACGAACAGCTCCTCGCCCAACCGCCGCCGCAGTTCCACGCGGGTGTCGTGCCAGAAATCGGCACTGACCTGGTAAATGTGCTCGCTGACCTGCGACGGACAGGCCACGTTGAGCACCAGACCGGTCAGGCGGCGGTCCCGATCGTAGGTTGCGAGCACGTGCAGGGAATGATCCTCGTAACCTTCCACGTGGCTGAAGTCGGGATGGCCGGTCTTGGCGTACATCTGCGATTGGCCCGAAAACTTCGCGATCAGGCGGTTGTGGCCCACCACGGCATGGCCGAGGCCGTAGGCGACGCCGCCGGGGGCGCGGCCGCGCCATGCCCGCGCAACCGCGTCGGCAATCCGAGCCGTTGCCCACTCGACGTACTCGACCGGATCCAGGGCGTTCAGAAGGTCGGTATCCACCCCGTAACGATTCGGAATCTTCGGGGTTGCCACTTGGCGAAAACGCTCGGTTGTCTGCGTCACGGGCCCGGAATGCGTGTGCGTGGCAAACAGCAGGACGGCCAGGGGGTCCAGTTCGGGCAGTTCACGGCGCAGATGATTTCGCACCCCGTCGCGCACCGAGTCCCATAGGGTCGACAGGTCACAGCTTACCATGACCAACCGGCTGCCATCGCGAGGCGACTCCAGCGCCAAAACCGTGGCCGTGATCGGGTCCATAACCCCCTCGGAGACCCGCGCGTAAAACTGCCCCGACAACAGCACGGGCTGTTCCGGGGTGATGTCGACCGTGGCCCAGCCGATGTGGAGCCCGTCCGGCTGTGTCTCGGCGGCCAGAACGCCGGACGGCAAAATGATGACTGCCGCCAACAGGGCTGTTGTCAGAAGAACAGTTCTTGGCATGGATTTCCTCTTTTCTGTAATCAAGTCAGCCCTCGAAGCACGATCGGGCCGAAACCGCACGGACAACAACCGGGCGGAAACAGCACCAACAACAA
>REEF01001020.1 GCA_007695205.1 Planctomycetaceae bacterium | reverse complement strand
TTATCGCCTTTTTACCTCTTTCGGCCCCCTTCGTTGCAAATCTCGGCAAATCGATGCAAAATCCGGCGAGCTGTATGGCACCTCAGGAGACACCATGGCTCCGCAGATCGTGAAAAAAGAGCACCGAATGATGCAGAATCAATGGTAATCGCCCGCAGCGAATGGTCAACCTGCAGAGGGGGGATTGGCGCCAGCGGCTCATAGAAAGGAATTCGTCGTGGATGATCTGAATCTGGAAACAATCGTTGCTCAACTCGATGCCCCGTACACCGGCAAGTTGCCGAAGCTTGCCCTCCGCGAAGCCCAGCGTCGAGGGGCGGAAATGGTCCCACGTTTGATCGATCTGCTAAAAAAGGCGACAGCAGCGGTTCAAGCTGGTGAAACGCCGAACACAAACGGACATCTGTTCGCCTTATATCTGCTGACCGAACTGCATGCCAAGGAGGCTCTCCCGGCCATTGTGGAAGCCGTGTCCTTGCCGGACGAGGGGCCATTTGATCTGTTCGGCGATTCGATCACCGAAGATCTGAACCGCATGTTGGCGGTTTTGGCCGCCGATCAACCTGAGGTCGTCGATGCTCTATTTTCCGACCGGTCGATCAACGAATATATCCGATGGCAGGCTGTCAGAACGTATTTGCATTGGGTTCGGGAAGGACGTTGGACACGTGCGGAGGCTGTCGGTCGGCTTCGAAGTCACCTGAGGACGGCAACGCAGCAAGAGGATCACGAAGGAGCGACCGGGGTGGTGGCGGAACTGGTTTTGTACGCACCCCAGGAGTGCTATGGCGAGATCGAGGCGGCTTTTCGACGTGGTCTGGTAGACCGAATGGTCGTCAATGAAAATACGTTCGCTCGAAGCATCCCGGAAGGCGAGGCCTGGTTCCAGCAGGAATTGCAGAATCTGCCTCCAACAGGCATCCAGGATACGGTTTACGAACTGCAACGCTGGGCAAGCTTTCAGGAGTCACATCAGCCTCCCATCATTTCTCGTATGCAGCAGCCGCCAGGGACGTTTCAGGAGACCGATTGGACTGACGATTTTGAAGAGCAAGGATTGTGGCCATCGCCGACAACCATCCAAAACGACACCGCCCGCGTTGGCCGCAACGATCCCTGCCCCTGCGGCAGCGGCAAAAAGCACAAGAAATGCTGCGGCTCTCGTACGTCGTCGGAATGAAACGAACGTGTATCCCGACAAGTGGGGTAGTCCACCTCGCCGCCGCCGATCAACAACTGCTGGATTCGGGGTGGCCATTTGTACCAAAACGACGGAAGTTGATGACATGAAATTATCGAGCGAAGTTGACCGCATTCTCGGACGTTCATTCGACGGCCATGCACCATCCAAGGAAGACTGTGTTCAATTACTACGGCTGCCGAGCGACTCCTTGGAGGCGAGAGCCCTCATGGCGGTGGCGGACACCGTGTCTCGGCGGCGCTTCGGTCATGAAGCGATGCTTTTGGGACAGATCGGCATCGAAACCGCTCCTTGCCCGGGTGACTGCGGGTTCTGTGTCTTCGGCGAAAGCCACACTCAAATTCCAAAGAACACACTCTCAATGGAAGAGATCCTCGCTCGGGCGGAGGCTTTCACCCGTCGAGGCGATCTTTACGCCCTGTTCTTGATGACGATGCATGACTTCACCAACGAGCGACTCTTGGAGATCATTCAGGCTGTTCGGAAGTGCATCCCTCCCGAAACGCAGATCGTCGTGAACATCGGTGACTTCGACATCGCTCAGGGACAGCAGCTTCGATCAGCCGGTGTTCATGGTGCCTACCATGTCTGCCGCCTTCGAGAGGGTACGGACACGAGCCTGTCACCGGAAGATCGAAAAAAGACGTTTCGCACGATTCGAGACGCAGGTCTCGATTTCTACTACTGCTGCGAGCCCATCGGTCCGGAACACACTCCGGAAGAGCTTGTCGAGCAGATCTTCTTGGGAGTTGGCTATGGTTGCTTCCAGCACGCGGCCATGCGGCGAGTCTTCGTATCTGGCATGCCTTTGAGCGATCGAGGGCAGATCACTGAGCTACGATTGGCTCAAATCGTCGCCGTCGTGACCCTGGCAACGTTAGGCTGTCAAGAAACCCAAAACATCGCCGTTCATGAGCCGAATTTACTGGGGCTGACCGCCGGAGCCAACGTGGTCTATACCGAAACCGGCGCCAATCCTCGGGACACGGAGGTCGACACGTCGTCGAACCGAGGTCTCGATATGCCTGCAGCCCGAAAAATGCTATACGAAGCCGGGTTCACGGCGTTACGACTCGGCAACGGCCGCAAGATTGCTCTTGATCTACCGTATCTGGTCGAGTCGGCAGTCGATGATGTTGGTCGAGACGGAGTGTAGCTGTTTCAAGGGGACGGCGTTTGCGGCAACCGATGGGATGTCCACAACCATGAATCGACTACTGGAAATCGGATTTCAGCCCGCCGGTCACTGGCTGCTGATCGAAGGCGAACTCTCGTTTGAGCTGCTTCGCCACGCGTCGCAGCGAAATGTCCTGTACGCATTCGTGAGCGACGGCGAGGTGCAATACGTCGGAAAGACGGTCCAACCCCTTGCCAAGCGGATGTACGGCTACAAGAATCCTGGTCCTGGACAAAGCACTAACATCAAGAATCACGCATTCATCAAAGACCTGCTTCAAAAGGGGGCCGCCGTGGACATCCTGGTCCTGCCTGACAACGGCCTGCTGCATTACGGGCAATTCCACGTGAATCTCGCAGCTGGCTTGGAGGACAACGTCATTGCGGTGCTGCAGCCTCCGTGGAACGGAAAATGGCAGCTCCCGAAAGAAGACGGCGATGAGTCGTTGCCAGATCTGCCTCCGCCCAGCGACTCGTTCTTGTTCGTGCTACAGCCGACGTACTTCAACACGGGATTCTTCAACGTCCCCGTAAAGCATGCTCGCTCGTTTGGTAGCGACGGCGAGGAGATCGAGATTTACTGCGGCCTGTCTAGCAAGCCGATCTCTGGCTCGATCAACCGTAGAGCTAATGTAAACGGTAGTCCTCGCATCATGGGTGGTGCGGGGCTGCGAGACTGGTTTCAGCAGAATGCGATGCAGATGCAGCAACTGACGGTCGCGGTGTATTCGCGGAATTCGATTGGCATCGAACGATGATTGGTTCGGTCGGCGAGTGGCGCGGGAAGGATACGCGCTCGCAATCACATTGCCTCGTCTCCCGGTGTCGGTCAGCCTCGAGAATTCGGCCAACATCCAACCCCCGCCCGCGAACGCGGCACGGGCGAACCTCCGTCCGCGGAGGCGACCGTTACGAGTGTCGGATTGCGAAAGGCAGTCAGGCCGCTGAAGACCATGTCTACGGTGATGAGTCAGCACCTGCCAGCTCGCAAACACCCACCTCGCCACCTTGCCAGCCCTGCATCGCACCCATAGCCTCCCCAACATCCAAGCGGATCGGCGGTCGTCTCGGGGCAGGTTCAGGCATACGCCAAAACAAGGAACTCGATGACCGCCGACTTGCCGACGTTGGCCAGCCAGAGACCACGCAGCTTGATGTGGACCCACCGCAGGTCAGGTCGGCAAGCCATCCGCCCAGACGTGAAACGACACGGATCGTTGCCTGGGGCTCGTTGTAACGGGCTCGCACATAATGCCTGCCTCGGCATTTGGGCGGACGCTTGATTTGTTGTACATGATCTGTCCCAAGCTGGGACGCTGCGAGATCACAGGCTGGGCCTGACCACGAAG
>REEF01000730.1 GCA_007695205.1 Planctomycetaceae bacterium | reverse complement strand
TACCCCAACGTTGCATAAAGTTCCCTCGTAGGACGGATTGCCAATCCGTCCTACTTCTTTTGTAACCATGGGGTGACGACCGAAGGCTCTGTGCAACGGATCAGGCAGCTCGGAGCGGTCGAGCTTGTGCAGCGAATGCGATCCAGGCCCGGATCTCTGGCAGGTCCGGCGTCGAGCTACCGCGCAGTATCCGCTTGCCCTCGGGGCTGGCCACCAGCGGCTGGACTCGCCGCCACAAGTCCGTGGCATCTGCCGCAGCCAGTCGCTGAGGATCGTCGATACCACAGGCGACCAGGATCTGAGCATCATGGCCGCGCAGTTCGGGGATCCGGCAGACCAGGATCGCCTGCTGTTGCCATCGGCGAATCGTCTTTGGCTGGATGCGACGATTGCGCAACCGCCCAGCTATCTCGTCCGGATCGGCATTCAACAGATCGGCCACGGTGCAGATACCCAGGCGCGCGAGACGTTCTGCGGTCTTGGGGCCGATCGAGGGCGCTCGTTCGATCGGGTCGGACTTGGCGAGATGGAACCGCAACGTTTCGTTGTGCGAGTCCATCTTCAACAGCACCGCATCTTGAGTCGACGGGTAATGGCGACCGTTGCGTTGACTGCCGGGTGACGGTTGATGCCGAGTCGCCTGGATCCAGTCGATCAAGCGTTTCAGCTCGTCGCGATTCCCGGATCGAAGGAGCACCTGGCCCGTGCTGGTCGCCGAAAATCGCTCGATTCGTCGCCGCAGTTCCGGGATATCCATCCGATCTAACTGCTGGGGGGTCGTGATCCCGCAGGCCACCAGGATGCGAGCATCGTAAGGTCGCAGTCGAGGAACCCGACAGACCAGCAGGGCTTCGGCTCGCCAGTTGCGAAGCATGGCGGCCGTGATGCCGGCGTGGCGCAACCGTTGAGCCGCATCGTCGATGTCGATGCGTAGCAGGTCGCGGACGTACAGCACCCCGATCTTTCTCAATCGCTCGGCCGTCGCAGCATCGACCGAAGGAGCCTCGTGGATCGGACTGCTTTCCTGTAGGAAGAACTCCGATCCTTTCGGCTGTTCCGCCAGTTCTGGTTCGTGGGGACGAGCGACGCGGACTCGATCCGTCAGCTCTCCCGGGAATTCCTCGGCGTTAAAGGCCGAGCCGCTGGCAACGGGCGACGACTGGGCGGATTCTTCCGCGATGGCGTTCAATTGGTGGTTCAGTTCCTGCCGTTGCTGGTCGCTGATGGTTTCCGAATGGGTCGCGACGAAACCGAGCGGGATCTCGCGGGGATTGGGCAACTGGCGAACGGGTGCACTGCGAGCGCGGAAGGGTTGAGCGGCTGCTCCCGAGCTCAACAGCAGCAGGACCTGATGTCCGCCACGAGCGAAATCGTGCAGCACGGCTGCCATCGCGTCGGCGCGCGGCCCATCGTGGCGCAGCAGGACATCGTGCAGCAGCAGCGGCAGATGCGTTCCGCGCCGTCCCAACGCAGCGACGATGGCCAGGCAAAGGCTGAGATGCACCTGGTCCTGCTGGCCGGCCTTCAGGTCGGTTAGCGACAAACGGGCTCCGTTGCGATGCAGCACCCACACGTTCCGCTCGGGAGTCACGACGACGCGCTGCAGGTCGTCCAGACTCATCCGCCGCAGCAGGTCTCCGGCTTGGCGGAGGATCTGGCCGGGTTCGCTGGCAGCTTCCAGGGAACGGATCTCGTCTTCCATCTGCGCGATGCTGCTGTGCGTATCGCGGCACTTTTCGCCGTCGCAAATCTGCCGCTCGATGCGCTGCAACTCGGCCTGCTTTGCCTGCAGTCCCTGCAGGAGAGGGTCGTCGCTGTCATGATCGGAGTCGTTCTCCAGCCTGGTACGCATTTCATCCAGTTTCGTTTCGACGTCGTCGATGTGCGTCAAAAGTTCGTGCCTCTGATCCTCCAGACGCTCCAGTTCGGCGTCCAGCACGGACAGCAACTCTTCGTCCAGCCCGGACACGGACGCATCGAACGTTTCGTCCCAGTCCGTTGGATCGGGATGTCCAACACAACGGCAGAGATCGGTGTGCGAGTCGTGCAGCGCATGTCCGGCAGGTGCCAAGGCTGTCAGTTCGGCAGCCCAACGCTGACGCCGTAAGGTCAGGCCCTGGATCGCTTGTCGCAATTCGGCCTCACATCTTCGCATCTGGCTCCATTCACTGGTGGTTTCCGAGCGGCGAGCCGACGCTTCCCACAGGTTCAATTGATTGCACAGGTGATAAATGCCCTCGCGCATGGCTTGCAGGGTCGCGGCCAGTTGCGGACGATTCCGCTGGCAGACGCACGAGGACGGATCGTCTTCGGTAGCCGGTTGCAGGACCGCGGCGTGTAATTGTTCGACCTGCGCTTCCAGTTGACGGAGTGCTTGACGCGGATCGGCAGGGCCCTGGTCGGTCACACGATCGATCTCGTGATCCGCCTGCAGACGCTCGCGCCGAAGTTCGACATCGCGCAGCACTTGACGCCAGCGTTCCAGTTGAGCGTCGGCTTCGGTCAGTCGCTGACGCTGGTCGATCACGTGCTGTTGACGATCGAACCGCATCCGCTCGATCTCCCCCGCCTTGCGTTGCCGCTCGTCGCGCCGCGTTTCCAGTTCGGCATCCAGTCGTCGCAGCTCGGTCTGTAGTTGATCGACATGCTGCTGGAGTTCCACCAACTCGATTTGCAGCTCGCGCCGTCGCTGATTGTCGCGATCGGTTCGCTGTTGGGTCGTGGCCTCGATCGCCTCGATCTCCAGACGCAGACGGCGTCGACGTTCCAGCAGACCGCTCAACGATAAATCGCCCGCCGCCAACTCGCTCAGCAAGCGGCGGTGTTGATCGAGGCGTTGACGGAGGGGCTCCAGGCGACTTGCATCGCCATGGCCGCCGATCACCGGCAAGCCCTGCTGCACCGCCGCGCCGATCAAACCGCTCGTGTCCGGCCGCTGGTGAAAGTCGGCCACGAATACACGATCGAAGACGGTGGGTTGCACTCCATCGATCAGTGATTCCAGACGGCTGGCGTTCAGCAAAGGACCGTGATCGCCTTCGACGATCAACCGCTCGCGATGTTCGCCCGAATCGTGCCGATGCACGATCAACAGACCGGAAGGTACGTTCAGCGCCAGCGAACCGCCCAAATCCCGGTCTCCCGGACGCAGGCGGTCCGTAGCCGTGGCGTTACCGAAACCGAACAGCATGCCACGGACGAATTCAATCAGCGCGGCGCGGTGAGGCCGCTCCTGACCCCAATAGACATTCACCCCGCTGCTGAACGGACCCAGGACCAGGTCCGACCAGGCGCCAAAGCGGTCGATGTGTAACTTGGCGATCTGCACGATAACTCTCCTGAAACAATACGCAACTGGGTCGAGTGTACCCCAACGTTACAAAAACTTCCTTGGAGGACGGATTGCCAATCCGTCCTACCCTCTTGTGCAACTACGGGGCGTATTCAGCCTTGAACCTACGGGTGGAAAAGGCGCGGAACGATAACAGATTCCCCAAGTCGCGACTATGTCGATCACCGCGTTTTCCTAAGGCCCCCGGTCCCACGAAGCTAGCAGCGCCAGCCCTGCCTTCATCCGCGAAATATCAGCCTGCTTTTATCGTCAGACAATCCAGGCGATAATCTTGGGACAACCAAACGGCCGGGTACTTCTTGCTGGAATCGGCGGAAGGGGTCGGGAGTCGTTTTCGGGCAACAACTGACTCGATGGAAAACGGGTTAGCCGCAAA
>REEF01001103.1 GCA_007695205.1 Planctomycetaceae bacterium | reverse complement strand
GTTCCGCTGAGAACGATCCTCCCCGCTCGCCGGGCGAGAGCTCTCAGGCTGCCTGGCCAAGCAGCAAAGATGATCCATCGCCCCCCCGTTCGTGGCTAGTAGCTGCGATTCCCGATAGGTGCCACCCACCTATCGTGTTGCCAAGTGCGATTCTCGATAGGTGCCACCCACCTATCGCGTTGCCAAGCAGAAAATATGGTCCAGAGCCACCCGTTCGTGGCCAGGGGGTCTAACGCTCTTGCCGGTGAGCGGCGCGGATTCCCGATAGCTGCGATTCCCGATAGGTGCCACCCACCTATCGCATTGCCCAGCAGAAAAGATGGTCTAAAGCCCCCCGTTGGTTGCCAAGGGGTCTAACGCTCTTGCCGGCGAGCGGCGAGGATTCCTGATAGCTACGATTCCCGATAGGTGCCACCCACCTATCGCATTGCCGAGCAGCAAAGATGGTCCAGAGCCCCCCGTTCGTGGCCAGGGAGCCTAACGATCTCGCCGGCGAGCGGCGAGGATTCGGGGCCCATCGTTCGCCGCGAAGTAGGAACAAAACGGGATCAAAGACACTGGTCTTGACACACGCAAATTGAACACGCCAGGTCAGACCCCATTTCAGACAAAGCCTAATCGTACGCATTGTGTCATCTATGTCAAGGTGTAGAATACGCGGATTCGGAGGAAGAATTCAGCATGTTGCCAAAAACGGTGGAATATGGACTGCGGGCCGTGGTTTGTTTGGCCCGATCGCCCGACAAACGGCAGTCGGCCGACCAGGTTGCCAAAGCGACTCAGGTGCCGCGGCGGTATCTGCACAAAGTGCTTCAGGATCTGGTCAAGGCGGGCCTGGTTTGCTCGCAGTCTGGTCCTGGAGGGGGGTACGCCTTGGTCGGGTCGGCGGATGTCATCTCGATTCTGGACGTGGTCAATGCTGTCGGCTCGATCGAACGTATTCGTCGCTGCCCGCTGGGCTTACAGTCCCACAACGAGCTATGTCCATTGCACCGCGAATTAGACAAGGCTTATGAGATGCTGGAATCGTCGCTCAAGGGGCTGACGGTCGCCCAGGTCCTAGATCCGTCCGCATCCCCGTCAGCGTTGTGCGAGGGGGTGACGGACGGTCCGTCGGCGTCCTGAACGATTCTGCACCGAAGTATTCTTGGGGGAATTGATCCAGGTCAAGGCAATGGGAGGTCGTTGCACCGATACTTGCATCAATCGGTTGCCCATGATCAACCCGAGCCATCTGCGTCCAAGGCGGACGTGCGAGGCCCGAACAAGACTGATCGGCGCTGGTCTCCGACCCCGCCGAAACCTCTTAGCCCCAAGGAAAAAAGACCTGTGCAAACGCTCGACATGTTTTGTTACCAGTGTGAACAGACGGCCCACAATACTGGCTGCGTCGATATCGGCATCTGCGGCAAGGATCCCGAGACGGCGGCCTTGCAGGATTTGTTGGTTCATGCCGCGAAAGGAATCGCGATGTTCGCCCATCGGGCTCGCCAGTTAGGCCAGGTCGATGCGGCGGTCGATCGTTTTGTGATCGAGGCCTTGTTCGCCACGGTCACGAACGTGGACTTCGATCCGGCTCGGCTGCAGACCCATCTGAACGATGCCGCCCGCATCCGCGATCGGGCTCGCCAACTGTACGAAGACGCCTGCCGCGAAGTCGGCTCGACGCCCGCCTCCTTCAATGGCCCGACCACCTGGCAGCCGTCATCGGATATTTCGGGCCTGGTCGGTCAAGGTCGCCTGGTTTCGATCGCAGCTCGCAAGAACGGCTATTCGGAAGACATCGTGGGCTTGCAGGAACTGGTCCTGTACGGGCTGAAAGGCACGGCAGCGTATGCCGAGCACGCGGCCGTGTTGGGTCGCGAGCTGCCGAACGTGTACGGCCGCATCCACGAATGCCTGGACTTTTTGACCCAACCCGATCCGACCATCGACCAACTGCTGGGTTGGGCGCTGAGCGTCGGCGAATTGAACCTGCAGGTGATGGAACTGTTGTACGAAGCCAACACGGGCGCCTTCGGCAAGCAGCAGCCGACGCCGGTCCGCATCACCCCGGTGCAGGGCAAATGCATCCTGGTGTCCGGGCACGATCTGGCCGACCTGGCTCTGCTGCTGAAGCAGACCGAGGGCAAGGGCATCAACGTCTACACGCATGGCGAGATGCTGCCCTGCCACGCGTATCCGGAACTGAAGAAGTACCCGCACCTGGTGGGCAACTACGGCGGAGCGTGGCAGGATCAGAAACGGGAATTCTCACAGTTCCCGGGCGCGATCCTGATGACGACCAACTGCATCCAGAAGCCCAAGGATGATTACCAGGATCGGATCTTTACCAGCGGTCTGGTCGCCTGGCCTGGCGTCACACACATCGGTGCGGACAAGGATTTCACGCCGGTGATCGAAGCCGCGCTGGCCGCTCCGGGCTTTGCCGAGGATGCTCCTGAGAAGACGATCCTGGTGGGATTCGGGCACGACGCCGTGTTGAGTGTCGCGGACAAAGTGGTCCAGGCGGTCAAGGACGGACAGATCCGACACTTCTTCCTGGTCGGCGGCTGCGACGGTGCCGAACTGGGGCGGAACTACTACACCGATTTCACCGAGAGCGTGCCGGACGATTGCGTGATCCTGACACTGGCCTGCGGCAAGTTCCGTTTCAACAAGCTGGAATTCGGCGACATCGGTGGCATTCCGCGTCTGTTGGATGTCGGCCAGTGCAACGATGCCTACTCGGCGATCAAGATCGCTTCGGCGTTGGCCGGCGCGTTCGACTGTGGCGTCAACGACCTGCCGCTGTCGCTGATCGTAAGCTGGTACGAACAGAAAGCGGTGGCGATCCTGTTGACCCTGCTGCATCTGGGCATCAAGAACGTGCGGCTGGGGCCAAGATTGCCCGCGTTCGTCACCCCGCCGGTGCTGGACGTGCTGGTGGACAAGTTCAACATCATGCCGATCAAGACGGCCGAAGAAGACCTGGCGACGATCCTGGGTTGAACGGGGCCGCGACAATACTTTATGGGAGCAAATGATGAAACCAACAGAAATTCTCAGTCAAGAACACCGCGTGATCGAGCGGGTGCTGGACTGCCTGGAGATCATGGCCGACCAGGCCCAACGGCAGCAGCAGATCGACACACAAGCGGCCGCCGAGGCGATCGACTTCTTCCGCCACTTTGCCGACGGCTGCCACCACGCCAAGGAAGAAAACCAACTGTTTCCTGCCATGCAGCGCAAAGGGTTCAGCCCCGACACGGGACCCGTGGCCGTGATGTTGTACGAACATACGGTGGGCCGCGAAGCGGTGCGAGGAATGCAGCGCGAGGTCGACGCACAGGGCAAGGGTGACCCCCAGGCCGCCGAACGATTCGTCGAGCACGCCCGCCGATTCATCCCCCTGTTGCGCGAGCACATCGAAAAGGAAGATCACTGCCTGTTCGCCATGGCCGACCAGGCATTCTCGGAGGAGGATCAAGCCGAGTTACTCGAACGTTTTGCCGAAGCCGAACGCGAGGTGATCGGCGAAGCGACCAAGCAAAAATACATCGACTTGGCCAGCCGTCTGGCCCAGCGTTACGAACTGCCGGCCCCCTGGCCGACGTGATTTGACTGTGAAGCGGGGTGCGAAAAATGGGTTTAACCGCGACCCGACGGGAGCGCGTGGGCGAAGCGCTCCCCGTTGGGTCGCGGTTAAACGACGATTGAGGAATGTGCTATCCTGAACCGCGCGCGGTA
>REEF01000921.1 GCA_007695205.1 Planctomycetaceae bacterium | reverse complement strand
CCACACGAACCGGGATATCGTGTATACGTTCGGCGTGACGACTGACAAGATATTCGCGGGCAACTTCGCGGCTCCGGGCGCGGCAAACGCCGACGGCTTCGACAAACTGGCGGCGTACGGTCGGATCGGCAATGACTTCCGCTGGTTGATCGATTGGGATAACGACGGAGTCCCGAACGATTCGATTGTCGAGCCGATGGGACGCACCGGTTACCCGGTGGCCGGAAACTTCGACGGCAATGCGGCAACTGGGGACCAGGTTGGTCTGTTCGCCGGAGGCACTTGGTACTTTGACACGACGCATAATTACCGACTGGACACCACGGTGACCATTCCCGGCATGTTCGGCATTCCCTTTGTCGGCGACTTTAATAAGAGCGGCCGAGTCGACCTGGGCACGTGGTACCAGGATACGTTCTACATCAGCGAAAGTTTGGCCGATGGCGTTCCGGGAGGCGTAGGATTCGGGAATTGGAGCACGACGCTGGTCACCTTCGACTTTGGCTTCATCGGTGTGCGCGAGCGGCCGGTCGTCGCCGATTTTGACATGGATGGGTACACCGATATCGGCCTGTGGGTGCCCGACCGTCTGGGAGCGAACCAGCAGGGCGTTGGCGAGTGGTATATCCTGGTGTCCGGCGGCGAGTCGCTGCTGAATCGAATCGTCCAAGATCCTTTAACGGGTCGCGATACGATCCACTTCAAGCCAATCCCATTTGGCAACGACATTTATGCCACGTTTGGCAATGAGTTCGCGATTCCCGTCGTCGGGAATTTCGATCCGCCGGTGGCTGCAGGCTCTGGTGGTGCAACTGGTAGTAGTTACACCAATCCAAGGGATGCCTTCGATGTCAATAACGACGGACTGGTGACTCCGCAGGACGTGTTGGTCATGATCAACGACATGAACCAATACGGAGCCCGTACTCTGGGCGAGTGGGTTCCCGGATCGTTGTATTTGGATGTGAACGCGGACGGAGATTTCACGCCGGCGGACATCTTGGCGGTGATCAATCGCTTGAATGATGACGCGAGCGGTGGCACAGCCCCAGCGAGCGGTGGCGAAGGCGAATGGTCGCCGTCAGCGGCGGAGATCTCATCGGTCACCGTCCCGCTGGCAACGCCGACTGCGGCAGCGGTCTCGGTAGGAGCCGAAGTGGATTCGCCGAGCGCCGCTGGTATCGATTCGCTGTTCGCCGAATCCGACGAAGGCGACGATCTGGATGATGGCCGATTTGCCAGCCTATCGCAGCACGAGCTGGACGACCTGGACAAGTGGATCACTGCGGACGACAAAACCAACGTTTCCGAGTGGGATGACGGTTTGGATGCCATCCTGGGGGAAATCCTCGGGGGCGTTGCCAGCTAGTTGCCGTTCCGTGTGAGGGAATCCTCGGCGGTGATTTTACCAACTCACGGAAAAGGGGGTGTTTACCTTTTCCGCTGGGCCTGTATAATCGCCGCGTTGGCCAAGCGTGTGCTTGGTTGGCTGGAAGGCCCCAAACACGACGGCTATACTTCCGCTTCTTCCTTCCTGGTTTTCCTGCTCAGAGTCATCTCTTACAGTCTCCAGGATCGATAGCTAGCCGGGTCGATCACGTTTTCGACCAAACGGTGCGACCGTGCCGGGTATGGGCGAAGATTTGATTCCCGCGACTCGGCCTGCCTTTCGGTCGCTCGCAACCCGGAGTCGCGGCCGCATTTGCGGTCGCACCCACGGGCGGGCACGGTGCCCTTGTCGGGGTGCTACCCACTCTTTTAGAAATGTACTTGATGACAGCTTCGTTTGCGCAATTTGAACTTCATCCATCCCTGCGACGAGCCGTGGCGGAGGACGGATACACGACACCTACACCGATCCAGGTCCAGGCGATACCGCACATCCTGGCCGGGAGCGACCTGCTGGGGTGCGCCCAGACCGGCACGGGCAAGACGGCGGCGTTTGCTTTGCCGATCCTGCACCGCCTGGACCAAGCTCGGCGGGCAGCCGTCCCCCGCGCGCCACGAGTCCTGGTGGTCTGCCCAACCCGGGAACTGGCCGCACAAATCGGCGACAGTTTTCATACCTATGGGCGGCATCTCCGTTTCCGGCACGGGGTGGTCTTTGGAGGTGTATCACAAGTGCCACAAGTACGGGCCTTGACTCGAGGAGTGCATGTACTGGTCGCCACCCCCGGACGGTTGTTGGATCTCATGAACCAACGTCATATCCGCTTGGACGGACTGGACACGTTCGTCGTGGACGAGGCGGACCGGATGCTGGACCTGGGCTTCCTGCCCGATCTGAAGCGGATCGTGGCTCGCTTACCCGATCGGCGTCAATCGCTATTCTTCTCCGCCACCATGCCCGACCGGATCGTGGAACTCGCTCGGCAATTGCTGCGGAACCCGGTGCGGGTGTCCGTACAGCCCGTAGCGACGAACGTGGAACTGATCGAGCAGCGCGTGTTGTTTGTCGACCAAACTAACAAGCGGGCTCTGCTCGCCGATTTGCTGCAATCCTCGGAGGCGAGCCGTGTTTTGGTATTCACCCGCACGAAGCGCCGCGCCGATCTGGTGGCTCGGGATTTGAGCCGTAGCGGAATCCGGGCGGAAGCCATTCACGGCAACAAGTCGCAGAACGTGCGCCAGCGGCTGCTGCAAGGCTTTCGTACCGGCGCGATGCGCGTCCTGGTGGCCACCGATCTGGCTTCGCGCGGCATCGATGTCGACGGCATCACCCACGTGATCAACTACGACTTGCCGCATGAACCGGAGAGTTACATTCATCGCATTGGCCGCACCGGCCGAGCCGGGGCGACCGGCACGGCCTGGTCGTTTTGCGGTGCCGACGAACGCGGTTGTCTGCTGACGATCGAAAGACTCATTCGACGCCAACTGTCCGTGCATGCCGATCATCCTTTCCATTCGGCGCCAGCGCCCTCCGGCGGACCGCGACGGTCCAAAGTCCGTCGGGCACCGAGCAGGGCGGTCGGCACGGAACGCACGCGAAAAGGTCGTGCGGATCGCAGCGCTGCGCCAAACGCACCCAGATGATTCGATCAGCCTGAGCTTCCAGCCGGCTAAAGTGTCACGGCCCGTTGATTGCACGTATGCCGCCGAAATTGCATGGGAAACGGACGTTTGGATTGCGGAGAATCCCAGTCACATGATTCATTTCAACGGGCCAAAGTTCTTGGGACCCTACGAACCACGGGACTAGCCAACATGTTGCTAAGGTTTTTCTTGCTTCATAATGCTTCCGATACCCGGCTGCTATCTGCTACAATGCCATCTCGTCAATCGTCACAACACCGTCGAGGGCCATCATCATGCCGCGACTCCTGTCCCCCTGGCTCGTGCTGCTGCTTGCAGGCTGCCAAGCCGACTGGCCAGCCCTCGTAGACACCGAGCCAGCGTCCCAGCGCGAGTCTGCGCCCATCGCGGTGGCTTCTGAAGAACAGTCCGAGATCCCCGAACAGGACGTGCGATCCGACTGGCTGACCGGCAAAGTGATTCGCGTCAGTGACGGAGATACCGTGGTACGGCGAAGCGCACGACGAAGGCGAATTCATCGACTACTCGGCGATGAAGGACGCGATGCTGCGGTTCAGCCTGAGTGCGGGGGGCGTCGTGTTTCTCAGGCGTTTTACATTGAGTGATCGGATTGCCAGATCATCGTCCCGCCTTGACGGACGCAGGCCTGGTGCCAATCTAAAGGCAGATTCCGAGCCAGCACGTTAAATACATGTA
>REEF01000495.1 GCA_007695205.1 Planctomycetaceae bacterium | reverse complement strand
CGGATTCAGCGGTTGTTGGGCAAGACGCGGTTAATGGGCAGCTATTTCAGTACGGATCGGCAGCGGTTGCGCCAGATCGCCCAGCAGCGAGGCGTCCATCACCTGGACAACTTGGGCGCTTCGCCTGCCTGAGCCCGGTCATCGAGTCTTCCATCCTACGTCTTCGGTATCCAGACGCCCGAATTTGATCGGGTTCGCTCGTTTCACGCTCGTCTTCGTCGATCCACCGCTTTACCGATGCTCCACGCCAAATCCCCTGTGTCTAAAGACCTTCGAGCCAGGCACTCATGACACATTGAAATGCCATCTTCTCGCAAAATGAGAATACCCCCGTCTCGTGCACAGAAAATGCCTGTCCTTTTTGGCTTTCTGCACAACAACCGGTCTTGCGTACAAGGGCAACGAGTACAATAGTGCGAATTCGAAGATTGGTAGCTGCAGGGCCGATTACTCACGGGAGCAAAACATGCTGACTCAGGATCAACTGCTGGTGAAGACCTTGGGACCATGCCGCATCCCTTCCCCGCTTCAGGGGTCGAAAAGGGTGGTTTTTGTCAATCAAAATAATCGGGTTCGCTATCACGACAAGATCGGAAGCGACGTTCCGGTGGATGAGGCCGACCTGTCGTTCGAAGAGGCTGGGCCGCAACCCATGATCTTTTTCGAGCCGGCCCGAACCACGGCAGCCATCGTCACCTGCGGCGGCCTTTCGCCGGGACTAAATAATGTGATCCGCGCGGTTTATTCGGAATTAAAGCACAACTACGGGGTCTCACGAATCCTGGGAATCCGCGACGGCTACCAAGGCCTGAATCCTGCCGTCGGACAAGCGCCGATCGAATTGACGCGAGAATTCGTGGAAGACATCGATAAACTGGGCGGCACAGTCCTGGGAACCTCGCGTGGCCCCCAACAGCCACCGGTCGTCGTCGATTTCCTCGAGGATCAAGGGATCGACATCCTGTTCTGCATCGGCGGCGACGGGACGCAACGCGGCGCGCACGCGATCGCAGAAGAGATCAGCCGACGCGGATTGCGGATATCGGTCATCGGCATACCCAAAACGATCGATAATGATATCCCATTCGTCTGGATAACGTTCGGGTACCAGACCAGTCTGCAGGAGGCGGAGAAGGTGCTGCGCGGTGCGCACGTCGAGGCGAAGGGAGCGCCGAACGGGATCGCCGTGGTCAAGCTGATGGGACGTCATGCGGGATTCATCGCCGCCGGCGCGTCGATCGCCAGCGACGAAGCGAATTTCGTGCTCGTTCCGGAAGTTCCGTTCCCGCTGGACGGCGATGAGGGGTTGTTGGAAATGCTGGGGCACCGGATGCAGCGTCGCGGTCATGCGCTGATCGTCGTCGCCGAAGGCGCCGGCCAACACTTGGCCGCCGATCCCGAAGCAAATGTCCAACGCGACGCGTCGGGGAATGTCCGATTCGAGGACATCGGGGTCTTCCTGTGTCATCGCATCAAGACCTACTTCACGGGCATCGGCGTGTCGGTGAGCGTCAAGTACATCGACCCCAGTTACGTCATCCGGAGCGTGCCGGCAAACACTTGGGACCGGATCCTTGCCAATCAGATGGGCCGTTTCGCAGCACACGCCGGCATGGCAGGCCGTACCGACACGCTGATCGGTCTGCTGCACAACGAATTGATCCACGTGCCGCTGACCACCGTGACCTCGCACAAGCGGCAATTAGATCTGCAAAGCGATCTGTGGATGGCGGTTCTCAGCTCTACGGGACAGCCAAGGTGGTGCGGGTGATTTGGGTTTGGGGGTGGGGGGCATAAAGGATGGGGCTTACGAGAGGTATGGGGCTTATGGGAGGTGCCTGCACCATGACTCCCGCAATCCCATCTTTCCGCCGGTACAATCGACCCCTATCCTAAGGCCCATTCCCAGAAGGAACACCATCGCGAAGCGCTCGGATGCCGGCCGCGCCCACCATGCCTTGCATCCAGGCAAAAGACAACGTCCCAGATTATTCGATTTCGAGTCTCGCACGAGAAAAGAAGAGGAAAAGGACAGGCATTGTCCACATTGAAATACCATCTTGGAAAACGAGAATCACCGGTCCTCCGCACAAAAAATGCCTGTCCTTTTTGACTTTTTGACAAGGAGGGCGGGAAATATTAGCTGCCGACCAATAGCATGCCGGTTTGGTAGGTGATCAGGGCTCCGATGTAGGCTAGCAGGGTCATGTAGACGAAGGTAAAGATGGGCCAGGCCCAACTGTTGGTCTCGCGGCGGATGATGACCAGGGTGGGCGCGCATTGAGCGCATAGGGCGAAAAAGACCATCAGCGATAAGGCCACGGGGACGTTGAAGACCTTGCGTCCGGTCCCCGGCCAGGTGGCGGATCGCAGCGTCTCGCGGAGCGATTCGGAGGTTTCATCTTCGCCTTCGCCCAGATGATAGATGACGCCTAACGTGCCTACGACGACTTCACGAGCTGGGAACGAGGCGATGACAGCACAACCGATCCGCCAATCCCATCCCAAGGGCCGTACCACCGGTTCGATGAAATGCCCGGCTCGTGCTAAAAAACTCTGCTCCATGTAGGCCGCAGCAACCGCCGACGAGATTTCCGCTCGCAGTTCGCCCCGCTCTTCGAGCAATTGGTCCAGCGCCGCCTGGCGCTGGTCCTCGGACAGATCGTCCCGGTCCTGCAAGCCCCGCTCGCGTTGCTCCAACGCAGCCAGTTGTTCCGTGTAGCCGGCTCGTACCTGGCTGCCAATTTCCGGAGGGTGCGGGAAGTACGCTGCCGCCCAGACCAGGATGGCGACGACCAGGATCAACGTACCGGCGCCGCTGACAAAGGCCCAGCCGTTTTCCAGCATGCGACGGACGACGGTCTGCAGCGAGGGCAACCGGTAATGAGGCAATTCCATGATAAAGGACGGAGTCTGGCCGCGTAGAAGCGTGCGTTTGAACAGCCAAGCCGCCAGCACGGCCGTGGCCATCCCCAGCAGGTACATCGCCAGCATCGTGATCCCCTGCAAGCCCAACCAACCGCCCAACCAACGCTGGTCGGGGATAAAGGCAGCGATCAACAGTGTGTAAACGGGCAGGCGGGCGCTGCAAGTCATCAACGGTGCGACCAGGATCGTGACCAGACGATCCCGGCGGTCTTCGATGACCCGCGTCGCCATGATCCCCGGCACGGCACAGGCGAACGAAGACAGCAGCGGGATGAACGATTTCCCACTCAACCCAACCCGATACATCAATCGGTCCATCAGGTAGGCGGCTCGCGCCATGTACCCACATTCTTCCAGCAGCGCAATGAAGAAAAACAGGATCAGGATCTGTGGCAAAAATACCAGCACGCTGCCCACCCCTGCTAACACCCCGTCGGCCAGCAGGGATCGCAACGCGCCTTCGGCCATGACGGCCGAAATCGATTCGCTCAGCCAGGCGATGACTTCCTCGATCAAATCCATCAGTGGTATCGCCCACATAAAGATCGACTGGAAGACGACAACCATCACGGCGATGAAGAGAGCGGTTCCCCAAACGCGATGCATCAACCATTGGTCCAGGCGGTCGGTCAGCGTGATTCGGTCCTCGGATCGGTTGACCACGGCGCCATCCAGCATCCGCGCCACCCACTGGTACCGCGTCTTGGCCTCGACAGCCGGGACCGGAAATCCCGCGTCGGCCAACCTGGCCCGAGCTTCGCTCACCCGTTCCAACAGCTCACTTGTCACCCCGGGCAGATCGGCCTGTTCTACATAACCACCTTGGTCCAGCAACAAACGCTCGACCAGATAACGAGGCAACGTCGCCCCCGATCCGGCCTGGGACGACGCATCCTGAAGATCGTTCTGCAGCCGCAAGACCTCTTGACGAAAGGCGTCGGGGAACGGTAATTCAGACGGGGTCGAGGTCTGACCGACCACTTGCGGAAGTTCCTGCTTCAGCGACTCCAGTCCGATGCGCCGATCCGCCTGCAAGGGAATCACCGGAACGCCCAGTCGCTTCTGCAGCAACGCAATATCCAGCTCGATCCCATGTTCGGCAGCCACGTCCATCTTGTTCAGGACCACCACCGTCGGTACGCCCAGTTCGATGGCCTGGCTGACCAGATACAGATTCCGTTCCAGTTTGCTGGCGTCCACGACACACAGGATCACGTCGGGGGCCGTTACGTCGGTCTGTCGGCCCAACAGCACGTCGACTGTCACCATCTCGTCCGGCGAACGCGGCGCCAGACTGTAGGTTCCAGGCAAATCGACCAGAGCGAACCGTTGGCCATCCAGCAGGACATGCCCGATCTTTTTTTCCACGGTTACGCCCGGATAGTTGCCGACATGCTGTCGAACATCCGCCAACGCATTGAACAGCGTGGACTTGCCCGTGTTCGGGTTGCCGAGCAACGCGATGGTGATCGTCCGCGATTCCGCTCGGGTTTCCACAACGCTGGACATCTAGATCCCTGCTAACGGGCGAACCTGAATGTCCAGGCCGTCGTTCTGCCGAAAACACAACTTATGGCCTGCCAGGCGGATCACACAAGGCGATCCCGAGCGGATCATGGTGACCTTGATCCCTTGGTACAAGCCCAGTTCGTGAAGTCGATGGACCTGGCTGGGATCACCCGAAATCGACTCGATTTCACCGATTTGGCCAGCCGCCAACCGGAACAGGGGGAGAAATGCTTTCACGGTACAGATTCCAAACAAAAAACGAAGCGAATCGACCACTGGCCACCGCGATTTGCCCTGGGGCCAACCCACACGACGGCGTTAGTGATACTGTATCTCAGAAACAATACCATTATCATACCCAGCGACGCCGGGTTCGGCAACCGTCATCCGCGAGAGCATCGCCAGGAAAGAAAACAGGGCGAACGAGACGTTCAGGATGCAAGGAACCTGCGATCCTGTCCGTCTCATTCGCCCTGGCGATCCATCATGCGGCCCCGCGTTCGCGGATGAACGAGGCCGGAGTTCGCTTACGAGGGGATCATGCCCAGGAGGAACACCATCGCGAAGATACCGACCGTTTCGACGATACCCATGGCGATGATCACGAAGGCGAACACTTTCCCTTCTCCGTCGCTGAGCGCTCGGATTCCAGCCGCGCCGACCATGCCCTGCATCCAGGCCGAAAGCATTTCCGCCATGCCCGTTCCTAAACCGATCCCGAACAACAGGCCGAACTGCCCGGGACCGAAATCGCCATTGGCCACCGCCGTGCTCATGTTGTTCATGATGATCAGGGCGTACAGCGTCTGGCTGATGGGCATCCCGGTAAGGATGATATAGGTAAAGTTCAGGTTCCGCCCGGCGCGTGCCTCTTTCGCCCAGGCGCCAGCGGCTGCCTGACCGGCCAAGCCCAACCCGATCGCGCTTCCGGCGGCAGCCATTCCCAAGGCCAAAACGCTACCCATATGGCCGAAGAAGTCCGCCCAGCCGAACAGAACCGGCAAACCGAGCATAAATAATCCACAAAACGCCGCGTACCCTGTCATGTCTGATACTCCTGAGTGGTTCGTTGTGAGAAGGGATGGTACTGATATCCCGTCCATTGCATGCCGAGGTTGTTACAGAACTCAAGCATATTCAACCGCACACCGTGTGCGAACATGGCGATCATTGCCAAGCAAAGATTCAAGCTGTGCCCGAAAAACAAAATGACGATCATCAGCGGCCATTGGACGATGCCACCCCCTTCGCTGACCACAGCCATGGCCATGTTGTTAAAGCTTTCCGCCAGCACGCTGCTGGCCAAGCCGACGGCCATCAACCGCACGTAGCTGATCACATCGGAAAAAGTCGACAGCATCGAGAGCGGAAAATCGGCCACGCCCATCAGCAGACGCTTACCCCACCAGAGCTTGGGATACGCGAAACCGATCACCAACACGCCCCCAAAAATCATCAGATAGGGCCAAGGTGTTTGCCAGTGGAAAGGCCAGTTCAACACAAAATGCAGCACGACGCCCAGCATTCCCCAGATGAAAATCATCCAGCCGACGCGGTTGACGAATTGCTGGTTGGGGAACATCCGGACGGCACGCCAAAGCTGGGCGGTGCTCAAATGGATCGCTCCCATCCAAAAGCTTAACAACATCAAGAAGTTTCGAGATGATTCCTCCAAACTGACGTCGATCAACGGCGTGTACAGTTTGACACCGAAAAATGTCGCGCACACCAACCCCCACAGCAAGGTGGCCGTGCTGACGATGATCATCAGATGGATGAACTGTTTTCCCAGTAATTCGCAGGCCTTGCCGTACCCCAGCGTCACGGCCAGCAGCAGCACGATCCCGTAGCCTCCGTCGCTGATCAACATGGCCGTAAAGATAGGCAAGGCGATCAAAAAGGGTATCGCCACATCGAATTCACGATACCCGGCGACCGTGCCCAGGACGCTGAACAGTCCTTCGATCGGTCTGGCCCAGACCGGGCTACGGATCAGCGTCGGCGGCACTTCGTCTTCGGTCGGTTCCAAGATCTTGACCGCAACCGGCAGGTTCCGCTCTTGTAGGCTGTGCGGCAACGAATCGGCGGATTCCGCCGGCATCCAGCCCTGCAGGGCGAACAGTCGATCGTCGCTCAGTCCCCCGTTTCGGGCCTGACGAAACTCGACCTCGCGTTCCAACTGGGGAAGTGCCTGTTGCATTTCGGGGACCAGATGAGCCAGTTCGCCCAGTCGATGTCGACAGGCTCTCAGATCCTCTTCGACGCGCGCGGCTTCTTCGCGGATCATCGAGGCATCGTGGTGAGGCAGCGGGAGTTCCACGGCTGCTTCGGGCAACTGGACGGTTCCGCCGCGGCTGGCCACCGCGACCACGACCTGGTCTCCGGGTTGCGATCCGACTTGCGCCACGCATTCGGCTTGGACCTGATCCAGATCGGCCGCCGGGAGAATATGAAACTGGACATCGACACCGGCCTGTTTCAGGTCTTCCATTTGTTGCAGCCGGAAATCGCCCCACACATCCATCTGCTCCAATTCGTGATGCAGTTGGGCCAGCCGGTTTCCATCTTCGACCAACTGCCGCTCGCACTGCAGGACCTCTCGAGCTGCATCGACCGCGTCCAAATCAGGCCGTTGTCCTGCCGGGACCACGCCGTACAACTCGTGCAAGGCGCGCCGCAGGTTCTGAGCGTTCTCCAAGGTCTGTCCATCGGTCAGCGCTGCTTGGGGATCGACGGGCACCAGATGGATCACTCCCAGTTCGCCTAACGACTCCAGCAACCGGGGTTGGTCCTGCTGGCGAGCCGCGATATAGACTTTGATCATCGGCACGATCATGCGCTGGTCTCCGTTTGCTTGGCGTCCTGCGGCACGTTCTCCAGGACCTTCGCCAGTTTGCCTTTGGCGATTTTGGCTCGGCCCACCGCCGCAGCCATCTCGTCACCCAGCTTGATGCGAATCCGTCGGATGGCTTCTCGGTCTTTGGGAATCATGATCTTTTCGAACAGATTGACTCGCTGGATCACTCGCGACAGTTCCCCCTGCAGCAGACGTTCGCCGTCGCGAAGCACCTGGACAGCGGCGGCGCGGCGGTTCTGTTCTCGGCGGTCCTCCAGCGCCTGGTCGACCCAAGCCGGCGTACCGAACAGACTGTATTGGACCGCCGCAAATTCTACGTCATCGAACACCGGCACTTCGACACCCGCCACATTGCGATGGGATGTGATCACACGTTCGGGCTGAGCCCATTTTTCCAGGGGCAGCCCGGTTCGATCGGCCCACAAAGCCTGATAGGCCTCCAGCTTGGCCGTGACCTGGTCCATCGCCTGTTGGGCCTGGGCCACCTGGACAGACAATTCGCGCAACATCACTTGCAATTGCTGCTGCTTCAGCTTCAGCATGGGCAAAAACCGCTCGAAACGCGCCAGGCGATCGCGGCGGCGTTTGAGTTCAGGACGCGTTAATTTGATCTTCTCAGCCATGTCTGATCCGTGCGCTCGGGAACGTCATCCCGTTCGATCAACTAAGGGGAACGGGCCAGTGTTTTTCGATAATTGCGCGTCGAATCCCCGTCTCGGCGGGATCGAAGCATTCGGCCAGGATCTTCCAGCACCGGTCCAGCGCATCGAATAACGGAAGGTTCAACGACAGATCCATGATCCGTTCTTCGAACATCGTGCCGAATCGCAGTAGTTTCCGGTCCCAATCCGACATCTCGAAGCCCATATCGCGTTTTTCGCGGCTTTCGCGGCACAACGCATAGAGCTGGATGCACGAGTCCATGATGGCGCGGTGATCGTCACGCGTCTTGCCATTGACCTGTTGCTTCAAGCGGGACAAGGACCCGAACGGCTCGATCCGCCCATTGCGCAAGTAAAACTGGCCTTCGGTGATGTAGCCGGTATTGTCGGGGACGGGGTGAGTCACATCATCGCCGGGCATGGTGACACAGGCCAGCAAGGTCATCGATCCGGCCTCGTCAAAATCCACCGCCTTCTCGTAACGGCGAGCCAACTGGGTGTACAGATCGCCCGGGTAACCACGGTTGGACGGGATCTGTTCCATGATGATCGCGATTTCTTTCAACGCATCGGAGAACGCCGTCATATCGGTCAGCAGCACCAGCACCCGCTTACCCTGCAGGGCAAACTTTTCGCCAACGGCCAGGCACAGATCGGGCACCAGCAGGCATTCGACCACCGGATCGGCCGCCGTGTGAACGAACATGATCGCTCGGCCCAACACCCCCCCTTCTTCGAACGTCTGGCGGAACTTCAGATAATCATCGTGCCGCAAGCCCATCCCGCCCAGGATGATGATATCGGCGTTGGCTTGCAGTCCCACGCGAGCCAGCAGTTCGTTGTACGGTTCGCCCGCGACCGAGAAGATCGGCAGCTTTTGGGATTCGACCAACGAGTTAAAGATATCGATCATCGGGATACCCGTCTCGACCATCTCGTCCGGCATCCGCCGCCGTACGGGGTTGACCACGGGCGAGCCGATGTCCAGCGGTTCGCCGTTGACCGGGCCTCGACCGTCCCGTGGTCGCATCGAACCGTCGAAGACGCGGCCCAGCAGGTTCTCGGAAAATGGGACCTGCATGGGCTTGTGCAAGAACCGGACCCGGTCGTTGTTCGATACGCCCTGCGAACCCGCGAAGACCTGGAGACTGACCAGAGATTCCTCCAGGCGGATCACCTGGGCCAGGGAGTCCCCGCGCGCCGAGCTGATCGTCGCCAAATGGTCGTACGCAACGTCATCCGCACTGACCGTCACGACGTTTCCGGCGATCCGCTGGATCGTGTCAAAATACTTCCTCATGTTCGCCCTTTACTCGCGATAAACTGGTCGATCTTTTCCAGCCAGCCCTTGTACTCGTCACTGTCACTGGCTGCATAGTTCCAATTCCTGAACAGGTCCGTAGCAACGACAATCGCCTGGCGAACCTGTTTCTTTTCCGTCGCTTCCACCTGCAGATCGATGACTTCCAGCACCTTGTCGAACACGAACTGCTGCCGCTCGGCGGTGGTGGCCGCATCGACATCATCGAACGCGTTTTGCTGCAGGTAGACGTTGTCGAAGAAGTCGGCCTTCAGCGCGACCGTGAAATCCTCCAGCGACGTTCCTTCTTCGCCCACCACGGTCATCATCTGCCGGACGTTGTTGCCATGGGCCAGCAGTCGCCGTATCCGAACCATCTTCTCGTTATCGATGATCCCACCGTACTTGCTCCATGAATCGAGCGGATCGATCGAGGGGTAACGCCGTGCATCGCTGCGGGTTCGAGACAATCCCAGAAACGCGCCGACCACTTTCAGTGTACCCTGCGTCACCGGCTCTTCGAAATTCCCGCCTGCCGGGCTGACGGTGCCGCCGATGGTCAGCGTTCCGATTCGTCCGTCCCCTAATTCCAGAGCCCCAGCCCGCTCGTAGAACGCGGCGATCCGGCTCTCCAAATACGCCGGGAAGGCTTCCTCTCCGGGGATTTCTTCCAGTCGCCCGGAGATTTCCCGCATGGCCTGGGCCCAACGCGATGTCGAATCGGCCAGCAGTAACACGTGCAACCCCATCTGCCGGTAGTATTCGGCCAGCGTCGCTCCGGTATAGACCGAAGCTTCTCGCGCGGCGACCGGCATGGCGGAGGTATTGCAGATGATGATGGTTCGTTCCATCAGGCTTCGGCCAGTACGCGGGTCGATCAGTTCCGGAAAATCACGCAACGTTTCGACCACCTCGCCAGCCCGTTCGCCACAAGCGGCGATCACGACGATATCGATCTCGGCGTGCTTCGCGGTGATCTGCTGCAGCACCGTCTTGCCGGCACCAAACGGCCCGGGGATGCAGTAGGTGCCGCCGCGAACGATGGGGAACATGGAATCGACGATCCGCACGCGGGTCACGAGAGGATCGACGGGCATCAGCCGTTGCCGTGCAACGCTCAAGGGCACCTTCACCGGCCAGTTTTGCTGCATGGTGACTGGCAACGTCGAGCCGTCTTCGGCGACCAGTTCGGCGATTGGATCCTCGATGGTGTACGAGCCAGCACCGACCAGTTTCTCGATCCGATAACCGCCTACTGCGGTGAATGGCACCATGATGCGATGCTCGAAGATCCCTTCAGGCACCGTCCCCAGCGTATCGCCGGCGGCGACGGTATCGCCCTCTTTGGCAGTTGGCGTAAAGTCCCAGCGCCGATCGGACACCAGGCCGTTGATATAGACGCCCGGTTGCAGGAAATAGCCGACCTGCGAAGCCAATTGGGGCAAGGGGTTCTGCAATCCGTCGTAGATCTGGCCCAAAAGTCCCGGCCCTAAAACCACGGACAGCATCTGTTCCTCGAATTCGACGGGGTCCTTGACGCGCAGCCCGCGAGTCTCCTCGAAGACCTGCAAGTCGGCTCGTTGCCCACGAACTCGAATCACCTCGCTTAACAATCGCGTCCCGTCGGACCTGACACAGTACCCCACCGAGTTCTGCACCACGCGGTCTTCCATTTCGGCGACCACCAAACTCCCGTCCACCGCGACAATTTTGCCTTTCACGGCAGTGACCTTTCCCGATGCTACGCCTTGGTAAAATCAAGGCGGATTTTCTGTTTCTCTCGCTGTGCGAGAGCATCTACCCAATGAACGCTAACCTGTTGAATCATCGACTGCTGCGGCTTCGGCCGCGTGCCGTTTGAGGCCGTCCGCTGTGATCCGCATCCACTGCTGCTGCAGTAGCAACCGGACCGCGTAGGCGGCTAATTCATCGTCACGAAAACTGAACCAGGCGTCGTGCAATTCCAACCAATCCCAGCGGAATCGCAGCAATACCTGTTGACCGACCAGCGGGTTCGGCGACGAAGCCCACTCGGCCAATACCGCCTCGAAGTCCTCGTCTGCGGTCGATAGGTCCCGAGCGACCAAATAGGAGGCCGGCTCCAGCCCTAAACGTTTGGACCGAACGGTAACCAACCCATTGCGCAGCGAGACTTCGAAACGCACCCAGTCGGCCAGGAACTGGCTGCCCAGACTTGTCGCCGTCGCGTCGGCCGACCGGAAATAGGCTTCCCAGATCTGATCCGCCAATGCGCCCGACTGTTGGCCCGCGTCCTCGGCACCTAAGAACTCAAGCAGCGATTCGGGCAAAGGTTGTTCGCCATAGCCCTGCTGGACACTCAGCACTGTCGGATCCACTTCTTCCAACTCGCCTGCCAAATAACCTTCGCGTTTCACCAGATCGTCCAGCAGGATAATCGTGCTGACCAGCAAGTGCCGGGACCAGCTACCGGCCAGGTGTTCGAGCAATTCAGCCAACCCCATGGGCGGCTCGGTAGCCAAATCGCCCAAGGCGGGAAGCGAGGCGAGGAAGTAGTAGCGATCGAGCATCAGCGACGAATCCTGCTTTCTTCGGAGCCTATCCTCTGGTTGATTTCCCGCGAATTCCTGCGGGGGGAACCTGTGATCCTATCCAACCGGCAGCCCTACGTTTCCGCGTCCCGGCGTGCCCGTTCCTCCTCGACACGACGACGCAGTTCGGCACCCAGGAATCCGGATAGCACCTGGACCACAGAATCCTCGGTCACTTCCACCGTCGCACCCACCACTTTGTACTCAAAGCCGGCCTTCTTCAATTGGCCGATCAATTTGATCCGTGCCTGCTCGGCCTGGTCCGGCTGAAACGCGGTGACGGCACCACTTAACAACCGCTGCTGCATCTCTTCCGACACGTTGACCTCGACGGTGTCTCCGTCGGACACATCCGCGTCGACATAACGCATCACGACTTCGCGGATCAACCCGCCCAGGAACTCGGCATCCTGCAACCTACTATCGACCGCGTCAGTCAACACAGCTTGCAGCACTCGATTCAACGTCTCCTGGACACGAAACACGATGTCACGAGCCGCCAATTTCAACTCGGTTTCGACTCGAACCCGGTTGCGTTCCGCCTCTTGATGGGCCTGCTGGATAATCTGCTTGGCCTGCTCCTCGGCCTCTGCCAGACGCTGACGAGCCTGCTGCTGGGCCTTCTCGATGATCTCTTGCGCGGCCTGCTGACCAGCCTGAACGCCGTCCTCTTGCAGCTTGTTGACGAATGTTTCGATCGTTTCTACCATGTTTGCTCGCCGTGGTAATGCTAAAGGCCTTGGGGTATCCCTGACGGCATCGTCACCGTGCGATGCTGCTTACCGTTTTCTGTCACCGGGCTCAGTTTTCCCACCGGGATCGCTCCGCTGGACCGCAGGAGGGCGCAGGCGAATTTGGTCGCCACGGGGGTTCGCGACCCGCCCGCTCGGTCCATGGGACGCATGTGGCCCGACAAGCGAAGCTTCCGCTGGGTGGAGGCAAACCGATCATCGAGTGGCCGTCTTCCAAACCATCCCAATGAGGGTGCCTCCGACGTGGACCACAAAACGATGGCAGGATCGTAGCAGACTCGAAAACGGATGCCAATGGGGTCAACTGGGAATTGTGCGTGATTTTTTCGTGGAGGGCTGAAGGCCAGAAAAGCCCTACCCCTTTATTGGTGCGAATCGGCCTGCACAGCGGTGCCAGGCCTGTTCGATTCCCAGTACCCGCTGCATTTGGTCAGGATTTCGACGGAACCAGGATGCGATGGTCCGCATCTGTCCCAAGTCGCCGACCGGATCTACGTCGGGCCGGTCGCGGTGGTGGAACACCCGGTCCAGCATTTCACTGCATCGGCGACGGCTGGCTTCGTCCACCGGCTCGCGAACGACCGCTGCCAGATCGCCGCCAGCGATCAACTTCCAAACCGTCCGCCCCGTGTTGCCCGGCACCGGATAGACAAACCAGTAGTGTTGCTGCACTTCTCGTAACCATTCGATCTGTTCGACCAGGTACGTCAGTTCCTCCCTCGCATCCCGCAACATGGCCGCCCGTTCGAAGCAGTTCGTTGCCGCCGCTTCGACCATCTCTGCCTGCAAACGGTCCAGGACGCTGAGGTCGCGGCCGTCCAGCAGAGCTCGAGCTGTATCGATGGAAGCGGTGTACTGCGAATGCGTGCACTGTCCAGCACACGGGGCCAGGCATCCGCCGACATCGCCGCGCAAGCAGGCCGCTCGCCGGTCCATGTCAAACAGGTCCAGTTGGTCAGCAAATCGCATCGGGACCCCTTGCGAGCAATTGCGCAAGCGGAACACGTGATTCAAACGCTCGACGGCATCACGCGTCCGCCACCCGAGCGGCACCGGCCCCCAGAAGTGATGGCAATGGCGAGCCGGCAGGTTACCGGCTCGAAACTGGGGCGCGGCCGTCACGGTCAGATAGATGTAACCCAGGCGTTGACGCCGGGGACGTCCCACGGCATTAAATCGAGGCCGCCAGCGTCGGATCAATTCCAATTCGCGTAATTGGGCAGTCAATTCGTGCCCCGCCGTTTCCCAAACCAGTCGCTGGGCATGTTCCGCAATCCGATGCTGCTTGGAACCGTCGTCGCTGCCCGTAAAATAACTGAGCAAACGCTGACGCAACTGTTTGGACATACCGACGTAGATCAGATGCTCGTCGCTGTCGATGATCCCGTACACGCCAGGACTGGCCGGACACCGCTGTCGAATCGCTTGCCGCGATGCGGCCGTATCCTTGGCAGAGACGCGCAAGCGGTGCAAAGCGGCGCGTCCGTAGGCCACACTCGTCGGGCCGAACCCCCGAAACGGCCTCCGCTGCCGTGTAGGTTCCTTCACAAGACCATCCATGTCGTTGTCGTTCTAGTCGACCTGTTCCAGTTCGTGCTTAAAACGTTCGATGGCCTCGAACGGATTCAAGTTAAACAAGGCGCGACCGTCGGTGTCCCAGTCCCGACCGTCGAAACAGAACACAGCCGTCGCCGATCGAATGCTGGTGCCCGCCGACCGGTCTCGAAGCGCATCTTCCAGACTGGAAAAGAAGATCGTCAGCCCCACGAATGCTCGCAACTGGCCCGTCTTTCGATCCGTGGCGAAAAATGCCTCGTCCTCGAATTCGCAGTCTTGCCAGTCCAATCCGCGATCTCTGCTGGCAGCCGAGGCCCCTTTAAGAAAATCCACCTCCAGCCACTCACGTCGGAGGTGGAACCGTTTTCTAGCCCGCTCGAAACGGCTAGTCACCCGATACCGTCGCCAGTGTGGCCAAGCCATGATCGCCAATGCACCCAGCACGGCTGTCACCGTCAATACGAACCACCACGACTCACTCATGAGAGTATACTCCCGCAAAGGGGGTCCTTGCTGCATTCCCCTTCCCAATGCTCCATTGTAGTCCATCCCCCGGCTCTCAGGCAACGGGGCATGTCGAAGAAAGGCTGCTTTCAGGCGATCTTCAGAGCGATCTCCATTGCCTTTCGACCATCTTCAGGCGTGATCGACGGGGCGCGACCAGCCAACAGGCATTCGATGAAATGCTGGTCCTGCTGATAGTGTCCCCATTGCCGTGCGCCGTGTTCTTTGACGTACCATTCGGTGATTCGTGGGTTTTGAGCATAGCGAGTGACAGTTTCGTTGCCGGTCGCCTTGACCACGTTCGTCGAACTGCCGATGACCTCCAAGTACGAAGTCGAAGCCGACGGAGTCACCGTACCACTGTATTGCAGGCAGCCGACGACCCCGTTGGCAAACTTGACCGCCGCGCTGGCATCGTATCCCGTCGTACCGCCGAACTGATCCAGCGTCGTGTAATTGGCGGCTCCGCAAACCTCCGTGATCTCGCAGTCCAACAGCCAACGGAACATGTCGATGGACCACACGGACAAGGTAAACAAGGGACCTCCACTGGACTGGCGGTCCCACATCCACGACCCGGGCGGCCACTGCATGGCCAGGTCGGACGCCGAGATGAATTCTCGATACAAAACGGTCGTCACGGTCCCCAGTTCGCCGGATGCGATCGACTCCTTGACTTTTACGTAATTAGGGGTAAAGCGGAACGTCAAACTGGGCATCAGCACCACGCCCTTTTTCTCGGCCGCCGCGATCATCTGGTCGGCCTGCTCCATGTCGGCAGCCAACGGCATCTCGCACAACACGTGCTTGCCGGCTTCGATGGCCGCCATCGCCACCGGGGCGTGCAACGGCGTCGGCAGCGCAACGACCACCGCTTGGACATTGGGATCCGCCACCAGTTCCTTATAGTCCTGATAAGCGGATTCAGGCCGGTACTTGTCGGAGGCCTTGCCCAGGCGTTTCGGATCGGGGTCGGCCACCGCGGCCAACCGCGAACCCTCGATCTTGGCAAACGAGGAAACATGGGCACCTAGCCCGACAAAACCACAGCCAACAACGCCAACTCCGATCGTTTCCATGGAAAAGGCTCCATTAATTTCAAAGGCGAAAAAACACAATCCTAGCCAACGCTCCGACAGCGCAGCAAAAGAAATCCCATCGTCGGCATTCAGCAGATCAGGAGTCTGCGAAGGGAAAATCGATTGGTTTCGGCCTTCGGCCCTTTACGCTGCCGTGGCCAACAATCGTCTCGCCACCTCGACGGCACTGGCCGCATCGGGCGCGTAACCATCCGCACCGACCTGATCGGCATATTCCTGAGTCACCGGGGCACCGCCGATGATGATCTTGGCCACATCCAGATCCGCCGCTTTCAACGCGTCGACGGTGATCTTGATGGCTGGCATCGTGGTGGTCAGCAGCGCCGACAAACCGACTAATTGCGGTTGGTGCTGCTGGACTGCTTCCACGAACTTGTTTGCCGGAACGTTGGTCCCCAGATCGATGACGTCGAAATTGGCGCCCTTCCACATCATGGCGACCAGATTCTTCCCAATATCATGCAAATCGCCCGCGACCGTGCCGATGATCACCTTGGCGACCGGCTTGATGCCCGCCGCCACCAACAAAGGTTCCAATACGGCCATGGATTCCTTCATCGCTCGAGCGGCGATCAGCATCTCGGGCACGAATATCTCGCTACGCTGGAACTTCCGGCCCACATCGTCCATCGCGACCACCATCACGTCCAGGATTTGCTGAGCCGGCACGCTTGCATCGATCGCTTCCTGCGTTAATCTCACCGCATCGTCACGATTGCCGGTCTTGATCGCTTCGCCAAGGGGTACGAGATCAGGCATGGATCACCAACCTTCTGCTTAAAGAAATCACGAGAAAAACATGGTCTTCCGCGGCGACTAGCGCCAAGTTCCTGCCATCCCCGATAGGCCGCGCCAACTACCGGATGGCTATCTGTAGGCGGTAGTTTACAATAGGGCCCGATCAGAATCAAGCACCCTGCCAAACGGGGATCGAACAAGCACCCGGTGACGAGGCTGTTTGTCAATCTCGGTGGCGTTGTGCAAGTGAAGGCCTGGGGTCGGGAGTCGTTTTCGGCCGACGATCTACCACATGAAAAGCGACTTCTCCGGAAACGACTCCCGACCCCGTCCGCTGATTCCACCAAGTAATTACCTGGCCGGATCCTGAACCCCAAGAAAACGCGAAATGGCAACCAATTCCCGGCTGATCGTTCATGCTCCGCACGAACGGATCGTGATCGAAATCGAGGCCAACGCATCCGGCCAGCGGCTGACCGAATGGCTGCGCCACGCCGATCTGCCGCTGAACACCCGCTGCGGGCAACGCGGGTTGTGCGACGGATGCCTGATCGAGCTGGTGTCCGGCCCCCTTGTTCGAGTTGATTCCGGGCAGGTGCTGGTCGCTGCCGACGGGCCGATGCTGGTGCAAGGCTGCCAGTGCTGCCCGGTGCCGGGTAGCGACGCGACGATCCAGGTGCCCGGGCGATCCTTGCTGGCTCATCGCCCCCAAGTGGTGACCTCGTTTCGCATCGATGTCTGCCGTGCTCACGACCCGCTTTGGCAGAGGATCGCGTTGGATGCGGAGCCGTTGGCGGATCGCTCGGATCTCGCCTCGGCCGCCTGTGAAACATTCCATCATCACCGTAGCCGCAAGCCGCAGGAAGTGCCTGTCCACCCAGATCCTGAATTGGCCGCGTGGTTGGCTGTGGATCGACCGGTCCATGCTCTGATCCTGGAGCATCATGGGGAACACTGGGTTTTGAAGCCCGATACGGACTCGCCCGATGCGGAGTCCTTTGGCATGGCGATCGATGTGGGTACCACGACGGTCGTGGCGATGTTGGTCGATCTGACCACTGGTCAAATACGCAACACCGCATCCGCATTGAACGGTCAAGCTCGGCTGGGTGACAATGTGCTGACGCGAATCAACCAGTGCCTGCAGAAACCCGAGATGGTTCGACGGATGCAGCACGCCGTATGCCACAACACGATCCGGCCGTTGCTGACCGAACTGGTGACCGAATCGGGCATCACGATCGAGCAACTCAAGAGTGTGGTCATCGCCGGGAACACGACCATGCTGCACCTGGTGGCCGGGGTCGATCCCAGTCCGCTGGGCACCGCGCCGTTCACCCCCGCGTTTATCGAACATCGCGTGTTGCCCGCACGATCGTTATCGTTGTTGCCGCCAACATCCGAGCCGGGGCCGTCGGATGCGAAAGGGATCGCCGATCGTTCCCGGAATCTCAAGGCCCCAGATCCAAGCGTCCACCTGCTGCCCGGTGCGGCGGCATATCTGGGCGCGGATGCGATCGCCGGGGTGTTGTCGACGGGGATGGCCTACCGCGACCAGCCGTGCTTGTTGGTCGATGTGGGTACCAACGGCGAGATCGTTTTGAAGCAGGGCGACCGGCTTCTGGGTTGTGCAACGGCCGCTGGCCCCGCGTTCGAAGGTGCGGGGCTGACCAGTGGGGTGCGAGCCGGTGACGGTGCCATCAGCCACATCCGCTTGGACGGGGAAACGGCCGAACCCGAAATCGAGGTGATTGGGCGTCGGCCGCCTATCGGTGTGTGCGGCACCGGGTACGTGGACTTTATCGCCGAAGGACGCGTCAGCGGGCTGATCGGGCCGACGGGCCGGTTTTCCGATCGCTTCGCCCAACATCCAAGACTGGTCCGTCGAGCAAACCATCGTGGATTCGAGATCGAGCATTGTTCGGATGGCAAAGGGATCAGGATTACCGAATCGGATATCGCGAGCCTGTTACAAGCCAAGGCGGCGATCGCGGCGGGGATCGTCTGCTTGCTGCGTCGAGCCGAACTGAGGCCCGAGGAAGTGGCGACGCTGTACCTGGCGGGCGGATTCGGCTTTCACATGAACATCGACAGCGTGCTGCGCTGCGGATTGCTGCCAGGGTTCTCTGGCGAGCAGATCGAGCTGGTCGGCAACAGTTCGCTGGCCGGTGCATTCGTGGCGCTGATGGACAGCGGGGTGTTGGAGGAGATGAAGGAGATCGCCC
>REEF01001102.1 GCA_007695205.1 Planctomycetaceae bacterium | reverse complement strand
CAGGATCCGTCTGTCGGGACGCTCGTCTTGTGTTGAGCAGGATTCCGGCGAACAATCCGATGCACGTGCGGACTGGAAATGGTTTGTTGACAAGCGGGTGGAACCCCCGCCTGGGTAGTCGTTAGCCACGAGCCCAGTATCGAGTGTTGCAGCGCGTCTGGTAACAGCCGCGTTGAAGCGTACACAGAAAGGTAACGAGGATGAATGGACTGGATTAGCTGTCCAGCCGTTAATGGTATTGAGCCCCGAAATATTGTATCTCTCGGATCCTGCCCAAGGTTTGTGCATGCTGGAAGGCAATACCGGCAGTCGCGTCATGGCGAGTGGCTGCGGGAGACCCGGGGTCCAAGGCCCGTTCGCGTTACACATTATGTCAACAAAGCAACCAGTGAGATCCCAGCGGCTCTTGTTCGGCGTGGAGACCAACCACGTCGCTGCGAGTATGCGCGTACGAGCCGAAGAGGCAAGGAGCGCAAACGGCGATGGGAAGTCGGATAGCCGAATAGTACCGCAGCAGCCAACCTGCCAAGTTGGTGAAACGAAGCCTGGTAACGCGGGTGAAGGGAAGGCGGCTAAGCTATCACGCGAAAGAGACCGAACACCGGCCGTACTCAGCGGCGGAAGCACGGTGAACCAGAGGCTCGATCGCATCACCCAACGAGCGGAACAGCAGCCCGAAGAGGTCTTCAACAACCTCTACTCGCTGCTCACCTACGACCTGCTGGAGCAGGCGTTCCGCAGACTCAAGCGAGACAAGGCACCGGGGATCGATGGCGTGACGGTGGATCAATACGAGGCCAACCTGCGGGACAACCTGCTGGACCTTGAAACCAGATTGCATCGCCAGAGCTATCATCCCCAACCCAGCCTGCGGCGCGAGGTCCCCAAGGGGGATGGCAAGACGCGGCCGCTGGGCATGATCGGCGTGGAGGACAAGACCGTCCAACGGGCGGTCGTGATGATCCTGGAACGGATCTACGAAGCGGACTTCTGCGATGTTTCGTATGGTTTCCGTCCGGGACGCTCCTGCCACGACGCGTTAGCCGTGCTCGGCCAAACGATCGCTACCAAGAGGGTCAACTGGATATCGGACGCGGACATCAAAGGGTTCTTCGATAACGTCTGCCACGAGCAACTCATGGAGTTGCTTGAGCAGCGGATCGGGGACCCTCGGATGCTGTGGCTGATCCGGCGCTTTCTGAAGGCGGGCGTGATGGTCGAAGGCCGTCGCGAGGACACGGACAAAGGAGTCCCTCAGGGCGCAGTTCTTTCGCCGCTACTGGCGAACGTGTACCTGCATTACGTGCTGGACCAATGGTTCGCGCAGGAAGTCGTGCCGCGATTGCGTGGTCAGGCTTCCCTGGTGCGTTACGCAGATGACTTCATCTGCACATTCGAGTTGGAATCCGACGCCCGCAGGTTCCAGGACGTGTTGCCCAAGCGATTGGCCCGGTTCTCGTTGGAACTAGCCGAGGAGAAGACGAAGTTGCTGCGATTCGGGCGTTTTGCCGAGCGGGATTCCGCTCGCCTCGGTGAGGGCGCACCGGGCACGTTCGACTTCCTCGGTTTCACGCATTACTGCGGCCACAGCCGCGCAGGCAGGTTCAAGCTGAAGAGGAAAACGGCGAAGAAGAAGTTTCGGGCAAAGGTGCGGACGTTGAAGGCTTGGTTTCGCGAGAACCTGACGACGCCCACGGCGGAAGTCTGGGCGAAGCTCAACAGCAAGCTGCGCGGCCACTACCAGTATTACGGGGTCAACGACAATTGGCCTTGGCTGCTGAAGTACCGCCGCGTGGCCGTGCAGTTGGGGCTCCGCTGGCTGCGACGCCGCAGCCAAGCGGCGACCATGAGCCGCGCGGCGTACCGCATCTACCTGACTCGTCACGAGATCGCCAATCCGAAGAAGATCGTGGACTTGATTGCGCTGGCCCGTTAGGCTGGCGAGAAGTGCCGGGTGACAAGTGATGGCTGGGAGCCGGATGCGTTAACAGCGCACGTCCGGTTCTGAGAGGGGGTTGTGGATCAATCGACATGGACGAGATATTGTGACACCATCAGAGGAAACGGATGGCAACCGGGAATACGAACTTCGTCCTAAATCGCAGAGACCCAACTCTACTCGCCGGGAGCGGCCGTCGACGTCGGATTTGAATTGACAATCGTTCGTTGCCGCCGGTTGAATCGTGCCGTTCGTGGAAAAACCCCGGATACCGCTGAACGCCTTGTGGGTCGAACCGTCGTGTTCCCGGTATCGTGGGCTCCGCTCGCATCTGTCGACTATCGCAATCTCGATCACACAGCTTTTCCGATGTGCAGGCCGTTTGCATTTCGTACGGCGGTTTGCGATTCCAAAGAAAACGAATACCGTTGCCAAAATCGTCCGGTTGTCATCGTCGACGGCTTCGACCAAATCATCCCGCTATCGCCATGCCAGGAATCGCAAAAGAACCCGTGCGGCAGCTCTGGTGACGAGTGAGTCGTCAGGGCGATGGCTGGCCCCGAACGCATTCGTGCACCCCACGGTGGGCGACGGGCCAACGGACCGAGCACGGCCCGTCCCGCCTGCAGATAAAAAGGCAGCGGTCCGGGAGCTTCCCGACGGGTGGACGATGCTTGCGGGCTCTTCGAAAAACCGCATTCAGCGGCAGCGTGCCCGGTACGGACTGACCTGACAAATTTCGCCATTGTCGTCATTGATCGGCGTCAGAGCGGCCGTTTTCGGCCACGCGCCGAGCGCTTCGAGCCTGTCGGGGCGCTTGACACAGCTCACGGACATCGGCTAAACTACCCCACGAACAAGCGGTTCCGCCGGTTGGAATCCGCAGACGACCGACCAACCGCCCGTCCGCTTCCCGGCTCAGTTCAAACCACAATCTATCCCGCCTGCTCCCCGTGGCCCAGTCATCGCGAACCCCGCGATTTTTCCACGGGAGCAGGCAAGATAGATCGCAGTACGTTTCGTTTTTTAATATGTTTTAGGCGACTAAAGCAAGACTTCCACAACAAACGTACCCGTTTTGGGAGAGAAATCATGTCCGTCACACAATTTGATCGGGACGCGATGGCGCGTTGGTATGCGAAGCGGCACCTGAAGACCGACCCCGCTATCCGCGCGGTCTACTACCTGCCAGCGGATTCGCCAAGCCGCGAAATCCGCTTTATTGAAGTCAACGAGTTAATCGCCGACAGATACGACGATACGCTTGAACCCGTTGATTTTGGAGTCGATACCGGTATGGAATCCGAGCACAAACTTTTTGTGCTAGATGTCACGCCGCCACAATGGGATCGCATCCAGGCAGCCTCGTTGGCACTACCGCAGGGTTGGTCACTTGACAATTCCGTCGCTTTTTCGCAGGAATGACATGAACAATTACCAACACTGCTGGTGGCAGCAGGCTCGATCAGATCATGCGGCATGGTTGTTGCTTAGGCGTCATGGCGCTGATCCGTGCCACCAGCTACACTATCTGCAAATGATCACCGAGAAACTGAGCAAGGCGTATCTCTGGCGCTCTGGGACGCCACCAAAGAAGAGCCACGTGGGTTTCGGGTTGTTGATGCGGTTGCTCCTGCAAGTGCCTCAATCGCAAAGGCAACGGCTTGCCGGAATCTTCGGATTTGGTCGATTCAAGGACTTCGAAAACTGGACGCGCGAAGCTCTACCGTTGGTTTACGCGGTGGAACAATTGGCTCCGGACCTGGCCGGTGATGGCCCGAATCCAGAATACCCTTGGCCACATGCT
>REEF01001101.1 GCA_007695205.1 Planctomycetaceae bacterium | reverse complement strand
CAAAGCTGGCTGTCCCCGTTCACCGGCCAAACGTTCACTGGCGCAAAAGCTGGCGGTCCCCGCTCACCGAACACCAATAGGTTTGCATCCCAGAGCCCGCGGTTGCCGTACTCGGCTAGCCGAGGGAACCCGTGGTCCCCTCGAGCTTCGCCCCCCAACGAGCCCCGCCCGTCCGCAGTCAAGCCCGGCACGCCCACGACCGCCGTCCCGAACGCCGCGACGGTCCGCCAGATCGACGTACCCCGTATCCGTTATCGCGCAGATTGCTGAGATTTCGCGATGATTCGCGGCCCGTGCGGCAGCCCCGCATTCCTCGCGGCCCCGCCCAATATTGCACGCCCCGGCGCATCGGCTATACTCATCCCCAGGTCAGCCTCTGGGACTTTCGCCGCTCCGATGACCTCCGACCAAACACGATTTGTCATGCCTCCGGACGGAGCCGCAATCTGCGCAGCCGCCACGGGTTATCATCCTGCCATTTGAAGTGGCGAGTCGTGGAATTGTGGACGATCCCGGCAGCGGAGCTACTGGAGGCCGGAGACGTGGGCCTGATCCCGTGGGTTCCGCTGACCGATTGCGCCGACCCGCCCGAAAAGGTGATGGAACGCTGCCGGGATGTCATCGAACAGAACGCCCCGCCCGGCGAAAAGGCGAACTTGCTGGCCGTCACCCAAGTGCTCGCCTATCTGCGGTATAATGACGTGGGACTGCTAACGATTTTGGGAGGTAGACAAGTCATGCTGGAATCGCCTTTAATTGATGAAATCGTGATGGCCAAAGCCCTCGCGACGGCTCAACGCGGTATTCGGACGGTCCTCGAAGCTCGCTTCGGCGACATTCCGGCCGAATTGATCGAACAAATCGAGTCGGTGGATCAGGAAGAGCAACTCCAGTCGCTCACGTGGACTGCGGCTGCCTGCCCCGATCTTGACGCGTTTCGCAGGGCAGTAGCGCGAAGCGGACGGGACGTCCGCTGAACGATCGCCATTCCGACGCGATGGCGACCCCCACAGGCGACTTCGCGGCACGCCGTCACTGGGCATTGCTGCGAGCGTGGCAAGGCCTATTTGTTGGCCGTGGGTAGCGGTGCGGCAAGCGGCGCGGATCGCGATTGTCGCATCGGGTCGCACCAGGCGCGCAAGGAAGCGGATTTCCAGAAAGCTCCCACGAAGCCACGCTCCGTTGCCATTTCAGCCACGGCTGACCAAGGTGAGCCGTGCCACACCGAGCAGGCCCACACCCGTCTCGGCCCCACGGCCGCAACTTCGACGCCGTGACGATCCGCGACCCCGACGGCGCCATGTTGAACGCCCAGGCGCATCGGTTATACTAATCTACAAGTCAGCCCACGGCGAGCGGAACAGTCCGTCCCGTCGTCCTCCGGCGGGATGCGGGTATCCGGAAAATACGGCTCGCCGACGGCTTCCTTGTATTTTTGATTGTGAGACGAGGTTCTGACACTGTGGCGTCCGGGACGTCGGGCCACTGGCGAGGACCGGTTGCCGGAGAGCGAGAGACGAAGAGTTTCGAAGACTGAGCGGTCATGGACGTACCTGTGATTGTGGAACTGACGCGTTGCGATTCTGGAGCGAAGGAGCAGGCTCGCATTGAGACGCTCGCGCGCGAGGCCGCGAAAAGCCAGATCGACGGGTCTTGGTGGAATGATCTGCCTGCTACCCTCCGTGCCCCAGCTGATGAGCCGGATCGGCACTGGGAATGGCGCGTGATCGTGTCCAAGTTCCAGAACAAGCCGTACTATCGGGCAAAATGCGTCATATCCAACGACAATCTCATTCAGGCCGCCATGCTGTTCCGAGTTGATGCCCTGTCGGCCCTGGCGACTGGGCAGCGGGCCGTGTTTGTCGATCGGCTGGCGACGGCACCCCGAAATCGCGACAAACTGGTTACAGCCCCTGTTTTCCGGGGCGGTGGGACGGGTCTACTGGTTTATGCGGTCGCCCAGAGCTATTCCCTGGGATTCAAGGGGAGAGTAAACTTGTTTCCAGTGGCGAACGTCCATTTCTATACAGGACTGGGGTTTCAACCGACGAATGTAACGCAAGGTGATGACGCACTTTTTGAGCTTCCAGCGGCTTCCGCAATTGCCTTGCTGAAAACGAAGGGACTGATCGATGACTAAACGACGTACACGACAGATCGGCGATGCGACTCCTGTAACCGGCGGGGTGGCTCTTCCCGCGCGCTTGGTCGCTCCTCCTCCCTGTGATGATGACGTGCCGAGCGACGACCTGGGTCGTCAGGCGTACTGGCTCTTGAAGATGAATGCCGACAAAGTCGCGCTACGATTCCGGCAATCCGACTTGGCGTCAATGGATGACGATACCAAACGTCAACTGATCGCGGACATTCAACTTGCGATTGGTGTGATGCCATTCCAGAAGGCCGTGCTGTGATTTCGCGCAAAACTGCGCTTCGCATTACCTCCGCCAGCTTCCCCAATGGGCCGGAAGCATTGGCAAGGCATCTGACGGTCGAAGTCCTAGCTTCACCCCTAGTCGGCGTCGAAGGCTGGTGCGTTCGTGGCCTGAAGACCATAGTTCGTTTAAACTCGTCGTCGTCGAAGTCTCGACAACGATTCACGTTGTCGCACGAACTTGCGCATCTGGTGCTGGGCACCGAGCCGGATATTGCCACAGAGCCTTTTCGGTCCGATCGACGCGAGGAGCGCGAAGCCGATCAACTCGCGTCGGAATTCCTGATCCCGGATGCGCAGTTGAACGCGCAGCTTCGTGGTCACTTGCCGGTTGATGCAAAGACACTCACGCGATTGGCGAAGGCTGCCAGAGTATCCCCTGTCATGGCAGCCTGCCGAGTTGTCAGTGCAGCGGATGAACTCGGCCTGCAAAACGCGGCCGTAGTCTTCTTCATCGATGGACGCGAGCAGTGGCGTTACTCCCACGGATTGCGATTTGACGAAAACGCTGCGAGTGCGCTGCTGCGTGAAGCAATGAAACACAGACCTAGTCTTATCCGCGTAGATAATCAGGATGGCAACCTCGTCGTGGGTTCACTGATTGACGCGCAAGCCTACCAGGTGTTGTTGGTCCAGTTACTCCCAGCAGACGACGCAGCGCAAGAGACTATTGAAGAGAGAATGCGAACTTTGGCCAACGAACTGTTCGGGACTGACCACAGTTTTCGGCAAAGCGTTGCGGCGAGTTTGGGAACGGTCAAGAACAAGTGTGTCGGACAATCCTTAAGCCAGGCTTTCGATTACTTCATGAAACACTACCCGGGTGTCAAGTATACTGGTGCGAAAGGCAGCAAGCTCCAGAGCAAGGAGGGACGTGAATACCTGCGTTTGTATCTGCAACGATGGTTTGGGTAAAGACTGGTGGATTCCAACCGGCAGAACGTGCGGATACACTTGCTTGTGCCGCGTGCTTGTATTCGCGCGATCGGCTGGGTGGCTCGGCCAGTAACTGGGCCACAGCGACTGGGGACCCACCGGCCCCTAATCTAATGTGGGCCGATTACGGCTAGACGCTCTCCGCCCGCAAGCCACGGGCGGTCAGTTGCGCCGCCACCGCACGGCGGCCGCTGCGCATCTGCGTCGCCAACTTCTGGCGTGGCCATCGGCGCTGGTTCAAACCGCGCGAATTCTCTCTAGTAAACTCGGCCGAGCTGCTATTTCCTTTGACCAAGGGGACACCCAGCTTTAACCAACGGGACACCCAGCTTTAGATTACCTGGAACGGCTCGACTGGAGGGGCCGGCAAGCCGTGGCAGGCAAAACGGGCACG
>REEF01001099.1 GCA_007695205.1 Planctomycetaceae bacterium | reverse complement strand
CGCGGGCGCTCAAGGCGTTGATGATCAGCAGCACATCCAGGGCGCTCACATACCCATCGCCGTTGACATCCGCACGGCCGGCCAAATGGCTCGGCGCCACTCCCGGGAAACTGGTGATGCCGGGCATGAACAGCATCGCGTCGGACCCCGTGTAGGTGAACGACGTCGCGCCGCCGGCGCCAGGATGGGTCTGCTCCCAGCCTTCCGGCACCACTTGGCGTACCACGTACTGGCCGGGTCGCAGGTCGTCGAACGCGTACTGACCGTTCTCGTCAGTCGTTGCGGTCGGTTCGCCCTCGTCCCAACTGCCGTTGCGGTTCAGGTCCAGGTAGACCACTTGGTCGGGCAGCACCGGTTCGTCCTCGCCCTGCTGTCCATCGCCGTTGGTGTCCCGCCAGACGACGCCGCGGATCGAGCCCAGCGCGACCAATCCGGCGTCCCATTGCAGGTTCGGTCCACTGACCACGGTGAACTCGGTAGTCCGCCCCGAGTCCGGGTCGGCGTCGCTGTCCAGCGTGTCGTCGGTCCCGACGTTCGGCGGGCTGAAGCCGTAACCGGCCGGCGCGACGAACTCCACGAAATAGATCCGCGAGATATCCAGATCGGGGAAGCTGTAAAAACCGTCCGCGTCGGTGGTCGTCTCGGCCAGCAGTTGGAACGCGGAACCATTCTCCGGATCGGTTGACGGTTCAGTTCCGCCCGCGGAAAGAAGCGTAGGTCCGGACAATTGTTGGAACGAACTGCCGCACATCTGCCACCCGGAACAGCATCCGCTGACCGCGTTACCCAATGGTTCGGTGCTCTCTGCATAGTACAACCGGACGGTCACGTCGGGCATGCCGACCTCGCCTTCGTCTTGGATGCCGTTGGCATTGGCGTCGATCCACACCCGGTCGCCGATGGTCGCGGTGCCACCGGGGGTGACGGTGACCGCATCGGGCACTTCGGGCGGATCTTCCTGGTTGCCCGCGTTATCGAAGGCCACACTGAAGAAAGCGTAGCGGCGTCCAGGCGCGCCCAGGAATTCGGCGGTGGTCAGTTGGGTGCCCAGCAACCAGGGCACGAAAGGTCCATCGTTTTCGGAGGCGAAGATGTTGAAGGCTGCCAGCCCCGACCCACCCTCGTCATCACTGCCGGTCCAGGAGACCGTAAAGGTGACATCGTCCGCGGTGCCGGGCAGGGGTTGGACCGCGCTTTGCGGTTGGACGGCATCCAGCGTATTGAAGATCGGCGGGGTATCGATGGGCGCTTCGGTGTCGAACACGATGCGGGCTTCGGCATCGATCACGTCGCCGGTGGCCGCCGTGCGTTTGGCGCGGATCGAGTAATTCAGATAACCCTCCCCGGCGCCTTCGCTGTCGTTGATGGCCAGGAAGCCCACCATCGGATCCAGCGGCTGTTCGCCGGTTTCCGGATCGATGGTGACCAGGGTCCAGAAGACTTCGCCCGTCTGGATATTGACCCCGGCCGTGAAATCGACGAAATAGCCCCGCTCTTCGGTCAGATCGAGGCGGGTGCTGTAGAACGCCCGGTTTTCCGGCACCTGGAACACCAGTCCGCCGAACCCGAAATCGCCCAGACGGAAAGTGCGCCAATCCAGATCGTCATCCAACTGCTGGGTGACCACGACCTTCTGAGCCGGTGCCTGGGCGAACTCGGGATCGTTCTCGTAGCGGATCATGTAATCCAGTTGCTGATCCGCTGGAATCCAGTTTTCCTCGCCGTACCCGACCGGCCCGAGGATATCGTTCGGGTCGACCGGCGGCGGCACGCAGGGTTTGTAGGTAATGATCTTCTTGCAGGTATCGGGATCAATGGTCGTGAAGAAGCCACAGCCTTCATCCGTGCCTCGATAGCCCGTGTCCCATTCTTTGCACTTGCAGCATTCCTCGGGCACTTCGATACCGAACAGCGAAGAGGTCACTAGCGATACGTTACTCGCCGCGACGGTTGAAGCATCCAGATTCGCGCCGACCAGCGGCTGCGGCTCAAACAGCTCGGCGACTGACCACCCTTCGCCCGTCCAGACGCTGGAAAACAGCGCCATGCGATTCGCCTCGTCTGCCGAGTCGACGTTTGCGCTCCAGAACACGATGGGCTGCCCAGCGGCTTCGGACATGGCGATCTCACTGAGATTACGGCCCGTCGCCACGATGAGGGGGTCACCGAACCCGTCGCCGTCGAATCGTGACGCCAGCAAGTCGTAAGTATCGTCGCCCGTCTTGGTCGCCCAGGCGGTCCATACCGTTCCGTCGGCAAGCGCGATTGCTTCGACACCGGCATCAGGGCCAGGCGTGACGGCTATCGGCAATGGCTCCGACCACGCGCCGTCATCGTACACGGCATAATAGACGTCCGTCGCTTGCCTGGCAGCCATCACATCGTCGGAATTCGATTCACCGTTCAAGGAGGACCCATCAGCCATCGACCAGACGACGATCCTTCGGCCGTCCCCGTCGACAACCGCCCGCACGTCGCGGTTGATCCCCGAGCTGTTTGGCAGCGCCACCGGAGCCGTCCAAACTGTCCCGTCGAACTCGGCCACGACGATCTCATCCGCCACTCCGCCGAACGGATCGCCCGCTTTGGTCCACACTGCGAATACCTGGCCATCCGGAGCGACGGCCAGATCGGCTGGACCGTCGTCCCACAACTCGTTGCTGACATCGGCGATCACGCTGTTGTTGCCATACACCGCGTCCGTTCCGACAGCTCCTTCAGGGTAATAGACCCACTGGATATCCTCCAGTTCATCGCCCTCGGTGTACAGTCCCAGCACGTCCAGGGCACTGCTGTAGAAATCGACCGACCATGTCCTGGCCAGCGTCCAGGATCTCCACTGCGCGCTCACGGACACGGAACCGGCGACTTTATCCACCTTCAGGGTTGGCAGGATCTGGACATCCGCCGTGATCGCACCAGCAACCTTGGCTTCAGCATCCCAGTTACTGACCTCCGCTTTAACATAGGGCGACAATCCAAAGTTGGCCGTCAGCGAACCTTCGTCCGGAAGGATCCAATTCGGGAACGGTGCCGTGCCGGTCCATCCGAGCGCCGCAGTCAAGCCGGCCGAGAACTCGATCCCGTTGGAGATCTTGATCGGGGTGAACCAATCGATCAGCGTGAAAGCCCAATCCAAGCCGGTGGCGATCGGCGCAGTTTGAGGAATGCGTTGCAGCACCCAGATCAGACCGCCTTCCCAGTCATATGTGCCGCTGGCGCTAAAGGCCAACTCCGCCTTATCCGGCTCCCATTGGCACGTTTGGTCGTTCGCATTCCACTTTCCCGACCCGGTCAGACCGCTCGCGTAGGTTTCGCTACCGATCTTCAGCGAGTTTTCACCCGTCACGCTGGCTGTCAACGTGCAGCCGCTCACCCCGACCGCCCCCTTGATACTTGCCTTTTGCTCAATCAAGCCGAACGGGTCTTTGAATTTCACTTCGTACTGGAACGAAGTCGAGACATTGGACGGCTCGATCTCGGGAGTCCTACTTATGCCCATCCCGTTGGGGAACGAAGTCGGATTGACGATCAAGGTATCGAAGTACAGGTCTTGGTCGTCGTTGATCGAGTCATCCGATTTGAGGTAGACGACGATTACGGTGCCATCCGGCGCGACGGCCACCGCAGGCGCAATGTCGCGCACTTCGTCATCGGTCAGCGCTATCACCTCGCTCCACTCGTAGCCGCCGTCGCTGTCCGACCGTCCGACTGCGTAGTGAATCTCGGCGTCGTTGCCGACGCCCTGGCTCCACGTAGCGATCAACCC
>REEF01000755.1 GCA_007695205.1 Planctomycetaceae bacterium | reverse complement strand
GTGCGAAATCGTGTTCTTACTCGGATTCCTGGAAACGCCTCCGGCGCAGCAAAAAAGCCGTAAACCCTTATGGATTAACGGCTTATGATGTGCCCCCATCTGGACTTGAACCAGAAACCCTCTGATTAAGAGTCAGATGCTCTGCCAATTGAGCTATAGGGGCGTCTCTTTCGTCGGTCCGCAGTTTACCAGAACTGGATCGGTGGGCAAGCCCAGCCTGAGATCGGTTCTGAAAGTTTGACCGCCCCGATGACCCAATGAGGGCGAATTAGTCCCACCACCAGATGGAAGGGTCTACCTGGCGGATATCGATTTGCTCGCGCATGGCCGCCACGGTTCCTTCGTCGTCTGGCAGCAAGGCGCCTTCTGACAGGGCCAACGCGGGTTCGATCTGGACTCCGCCGCCGATGGGCGTCATCAGCGTGTTGCCTCGCCATACGACATTCACGGCCGATTCGACCGTCTTGGGTTCCGGATAGGTTTCCACCGGGAACTGTTCCTCGCAGCCGAAGACTCCCATCTCCCAACCGATCCGTCCATAGTAATCTTGTTGTTGGATGAAGGCGGCGGCGATGGTCATGTCGATCAGATTGCGCAACTGGGCGTAGACCGGTTCGCGGAGGGCCAGATCGGCATAGTTCCGTGTGAAGGCTTGGGTGAAGGCTTGGCTGGCCATGTCCACGCGCCCGGAGGTCACCCGATCGCCTGCGGCTTGGACCAGTTGATGCTCGCCGACCAATTGGACTCCGTTGCCTTCCAGGGCCACGGCCAATTCGTCTTCGGATACGCGGAGGCATTCGTAATTGGGCGTAAAATACCAACGTTGCAGGGCGTTTCGGGCCACGTCGCGCGGGTTGGCTCGGGAAACGTAACTCGGGATGCGAACCGGGGGTTCTTCCAGTCCGATACCGATCAATTTCATGCGATAATCGGCTTCGACCATCACCTGAGCGAAGTGGGTGCGAGGCGAAATCCCTTCGATCCGCACATTTTGCTGGCCCAGGCTTTCCTTTAACCCGTTTGCGATACGGTTGGCGTCGCCTGGGGTGATGCGTCCCGAGATGTTGATCAGAAACTGCTGCATCCGCTGCAGGCCTTCCGGCGTGGGGTCGATGGAACAGACCACAGCCGGTGTGCCGCGTTCGCCCGGTGGGAAGGCTCGCAACGCCACCACCAGATCCTGCAATTCCAACACGGCTCGCCCCGTATGCATCCCCACGACTCGACCCGTCACATTGGGCGCGAACCCCTCTGCCGGCCCGGCGATGACCAAATCGCCCGTCTCGGGGTACAGGAACACATGCTGGATCCGGGTCATCCCGGCCAGGTACCGCATTTCATCCGGCATGCCCTGGCCGGTCGCCAGATGCTCAGCCGCAGCGGCTTCCAGCCGATTCAACGAAACCTTCCGCATCTTGCTGGGCCGCAGCAGATCGGGAGCCAACGTGGCTCGAGCCGCTTCCAGACGTTGTCGAGTCAACATCCCGTTCGGATCGTAGAAGACTCGTGTCCTGAGAACGCCGTCCGCATCGACCACGACCCCGTTACCCTGCTGGGCACGGGCGGAGGTCACCACCAGACAAGCTACCGCTGCAAAACACAGCCCATAAATCCGTACTTGTCGCCAAGCCATTTGCTTACCCCATTTTTCGAAGCGTCTAAAAAGCCTTGCCCCATCGATGCCTGCAGGATGCCGTGTCGCGTCGGCGACAGCCCACCCCGCCCAAATCGTTTTCGGCGCGCAGCGGGCATCGCCCAAGACCTACTTTAGTCTATTATGCGATATTAATTGGAGAAAATGGACAAAACAAGTAAGAAGAAACGCCTCTTCTTCTAACAAAATTTCCGCAGAAGCATCCCAGTATTTACGCTAAATTGTTTCCTGTATTGACCTTACGTCACAAACCGTCCCGATCCCATCCCTTCACTTCCCGAGACACCCCGGCAAAAGAAAGTAAAGCAGCAACAAGAATTTCCCCATTTTCACCGCGTTTTCACCGCAGCCGCCGGTCTTGCAGAAGGAGCCCCCACTCCTGCTGCCAATGCGTCCAGCAGCCTTGGGCTTCGTTCCCTGGAACAGGCGACCGTCGGTCGTCTTCTTCAGCCGAAAGCGAAAATAGCTGCCTATCCTTTTGCCCCTTCTGCCTTTCGCTTGTCTTCCGGGTGGGTTGTAGTCGGGTTCGACAGCAGACTACAATTACTAGTTACCTGAAAGAATTACGCATTGATTGGGGGTGTTATATTGCCCTTTAAGACTGCCGCCGTTTCCACTTTCCACAATGTCGGCCATTTTGCAAACAAAGGCTCACCCAAATGCCACCTACAGCGTACGAAAAATCTCTCGTGGTAGCGGGTCCGGATATCGCGCAAACCGTAAAAGAGGTATTCACGGTTTGGCAGCCGGATGACATGCTTGGGCGTATCAGCCGGAACGTCACGGGTGAAACGGCGCTGAGTTTGGTTGATTTTTCGAATCTGTTGACTTCGTTCGCCACGCAACTCGCTGAGGGCGCTATGCCGGTAGCTGCTTGGCAAAGTGCCTGTCGCAAGCACAAGCTGCTCGGACGCGAAATCCCCGCTGCGGACTGTCCGGTGGTTCTCGGTCGAGCTAGAAATCTCAAAGATCACGCTGCTTCCCTCGCGAAAGCATCCGTTGGGGCACTGACAGAGATCGAGGCTAAGAAGCTGCTTCTCAAGTGGTCGGGCTCTCTCAAGCCAAGGGCCTTGGATACTTTTCTGCGAGCTACTCCCTTGGGAAACTATGTTGTCTGGGCCACCTTCGATGCGGTGAATCCCCACGCAGATCCGTTTGATCGGTTTCCCCATTCGCACGAGGCTATCTGCACGGCGCTCGGCTTGGGACACTTCACGGCGGAAGACACGTTGATCGTTCTGGTATGGGAACACGTTGATTCGGGTTCCCCACCGCTGCATCGTCCGACCGTGGCCGATGCCGAGGATTCTCCGTATTACCGGCCCCGACATGACGCAGACGCCCCTTGGGGGTTGACCGAGCCGCTGCCCCCGAATCCTGACGGCCTGCAACCGCAGCCCGAGGTGGTGATGCCGGAAACAAGCAGTCAAGGATTGCGGCTTCCATTCCGAGTTATTCACGCGTAAACTGAATTCCATGAACGCACCGATTTCCCCGAACGACCTGACCCACGACGAGATCCGCGCTTGGCTTGCTCGAGCGCTGCGCGGCCACGAGCCATTACCGCGGCTCACGCCCGATGAGGCTCCTCATCTGGGCATTCTGCGGCTCGAGAAGTCATTGAAATCAGCGATCCGCGACTCGCTGCGGGACGGTTGCCGTCACTTGGTTCGCGAGTTCTGTTCGGATGGACATGGAGACGTGGCGTACATCCAGGAACTTCTCTCCCTCGCAGCGGCCTTTCGGGACCCGGAGACCGTGCAGATGCTAGCAGAGCTGGCTCGGAGATTCTCCCGACTACCCGACATCGCCGTTGAGATTCGGATCGCGGTTCTAGCAATGCTTGTCGATACGCCACCGCCTCAAACGCCCGAGTTTTGGAAGTGTCTTTTGGAGCAAGATCCAGAAAGCTACGCCTCCCTGGCGCTCTCCGGCGTACTGGCCACCAATCCCGGGCAGGCCATCGGCATGCTGACGGCCATGCCCGACACCGAACGTGTCGGGCAAGCCGCCGCACTCAAGCTCGACTTGGCATGGGACGACTTGCCGCCAAGCCAGCGGTTCTCGTTCGTGCAGCAGGTCAGGGCGATCCTACCGCATTGCGGATCGCGTTTG
>REEF01000442.1 GCA_007695205.1 Planctomycetaceae bacterium | reverse complement strand
GGCCGACGTTCAACCACATGGAAAGCGGCTTATCCGAAAACGACTCCCGACCCCTTCCGCCGCCCAAGGCCCGGTAGACCGCCACCAGATTCGCCGCCACCTGCCCGCGGGCCGCAGTGCGCTGGTCTTGGAGCAGCACTAGCGCACGCTCGGAATCGAGCAGCCGCTGGAAGTCGACCTCGCCGAATTCGTACTGGCTTCGGGCCAGTCCGGCTGATTCCGACGCGGCTTCCACTCCCGCCCCTAGAAATCGTACCCGGTCCTTCTCGCGCAGGAATCGGTAGACGGCGTTCTCCACCTCCCGGTGGGCCTTGATGACCGAATCTTGGTAACTCAGTACGAGTTGCTCGAAGCGGGCTTCCTCGGCGCGGATATTGCCAAGAATCCGGCCGTAGTTGAGGATATTCCACCGGAAACCGGGCCCGACAACGCCCTCCACCAAGTTGCCCCCAAAAAGGGCGGATACGTCTCGGGATTCGTAGCCGCTCGTGCCCGTGATGGCGATCCGCGGATACCCACGGTGCAAGTGGAAACGGCGGCCAGGGCGACGATCCGCCGCACGCTCGAACTGACCGGCGAGGTGGTGCCGGTCAACTCGGTCGTGATCGCTACGATGATCGAAGGGCCGATCCTGTATTGCCCCTGGCGCGAGGGCGACCGGGTGCAGGCGGGCGAGAGGCTCATCGAGATCGAGTGCGAAGCGTACCGGGCGGAAGTGCAAGCGGCGGAGGCCGCCCGGGCGGTTGCCGCGGCGAAACTGGCCGATATGAAGGCCGGAACCCGGCCGGAAGAGATCGTTGAAGCGGAGCAGCAGGTTCGCGAATGGGCGGAAGTGACCGCCCGGACCAAGGCCGACTTCGAGCGCGCGGAAAGGATCGCCGTTCAAGAAGCGGCGATGGAACAGGCCGCCGCGGCGGTGGAGGTCGCCAAGACCCGGCTGGCCGAGTGTTTGGTTGCCGCGCCTTTCGAAGGAACGGTCACCGCCGTGCACGTCCGGCCCGGCGACATCGCCACGCCCAGGGCGCCGCTCTTGGAGTTGGTCGACTTGTCGTCACTGGTCGTCCGGTTCGCGGTGCCGGAAGCTCGCGCCACCGCGGTCCAAGCGGACATGTCGTTGACGGTCACGCTGGACGCCTATCCCGGCCGCGTGCTGGACGCGACGGTGGCCCGTGTCTATCCGACGCTGGACCCCGTCATGCGCACACGCACGGTGGAGGCCGTGCTTTCCGAGCCGGTCGAACTGGTCCCCGGAATGTTCGCGCGAGTGGAGCTTCACTTGGAAAGCTCCGAACACGCCATCGTCATTTCTCCGGATGCCATTCTCGTGACGCCCCGGGGTGAGCAGATCGTGTTCGTGGTTGCCGATGGAAAAGCGGAACAGCGGTCGATTACGACGGGAATCGACCGGAGGCGCGAGGTGGAAGTGGTCGAGGGAATCCGGGAAGGCGAGCAGGTGGTGGTGGCCGGAAACGAGAGGTTGCGCAACGGCGTGTCCGTTGCCGTTCCCGGCGCGGGAAGCGACGGGCCGGGGCCCCAGCAAGAACGTCCCGCGAAAGCGGACAAACCATCCGATTCGGGAGCACGCAAGACATGAAGATCACCGAATACGCGGTCCATCGGCGTCTGGCTACCATCGCGCTGCTGATGGCGCTGCTGGTATTGGGGTTCTATGGGCTGTGGGGCCTGCCGGTCAACTTCCTGCCGGACATCACCTATCCGATGATCCGCCTCCATATTTCCTGGCGCGGTGCCACGCCGGAAGAGATCGAGACCAACGTCGCCGACCCCATCGAACGGCAGATGAGCACTCTCGACAACCTGGATAGCCTGGAATCGTCCTCCATCGAGGGAATGTATACGCTGCGGATCAACTTCGCCTATGGCGTCGATGTGAACATCGCCTACCAGGACGCGCTGGAGGCGATGGGCCGGGTTGCCCGCCAATTGCCGGCCGACATCGACCCGCCGGTGATGTTCAAGGCCGACCCCACACAACTGCCCATCTTGCAGTTAACCGTCCGTAGCGACCAGTGGGACTTGGTGCGCCTGCGCGACTGGTCCGAGAACTGGCTGCAAGACCAATTGGTGGCAGTGCCCGGAGTGGCGGGAACGGAAGTGATCGGCGGGATGAAGCGGGAGATCCGCGTCCACCTCAACCCGGAGACCCTCGAAAAACAGCAGCTGTCCCTGCCGCGGATCGTGCAGCGGCTGCGGGACGAGAACATCGATCAGTTCGGCGGACGCGTCACCACCGGCCAGCGCGAGATCATTGCCCGGACCGAGGGCGAATTCCAAAACGTCGATGAAATCCGCGATGTCGTGCTGGCCCGAAACGGCCATGCCGTGGTGCGGCTTCGCGACGTGGCCCAGGTCGAGGACTCGCACGAGGAAGCCCGGGTGATCACCCGGCTGGACGGCGAGCCTTGCGTGAAAGTCAGCGTGCTCAAGCAGGCCGACGCGAACACGGTGGAAGTCGCCCGGGCCGTCGAGCGGCGCATCGGGCAACTCGAACCGCTTCTGCCTCCCGGCCTGGAGTTGGGAATCGTGGAGAGCCAGGCCGACTACGTCGAATCGGCGCTGGCCGGCGTGAGCACGACGGCCATTCAGGCGGCGATCCTGCTGATCATCGTGGTGTACCTGTTTATGGGCAGTTGGCGGCAGGTGATGGTGATGGTCATCGCCTTGCCGGTGACCCTGGTGCTCAATTTCGGCCTGATGCGGCTGAGCGGGTTCAGCCTGAACATTTTCTCGCTGGGTGGCTTGGTGATCGCCATCGGCGTGCTGTTGAGCAACACGATCGTGGTCGTAGAGAACATTACCCGCTGGCGTGCGACGCTTCCGGATTTGGACAAGTCCCAGGCGGTCATCGGCGCCACCAGTGAGGTGGGGACCCCCATCCTCGCCGCCACGCTGACGTTCCTCGCCCTCTTCGTTCCCTTCCTGCTCGTTCCCGGTTTGACCAGCCTGTTATTCCGCGAACTGATCCTGGTGATCGCCGGCATTGTGGCCACCGGCGCCTCGCTCGGCCAGACCGACCGCATCCTTCAGCAGATCGAAGACGCCGTCAGCGGCGACGAGTTGATTGACAGCATATTCACCCTGGCCGGCGGGCGCGTTTGGGGGCTTTACACTTACGAGATCGCCAACGAAGGAGAATTGAACATCCAGCTTGTCCCCCGTGGTGAGCGCGATATCTCGACCGCCGATTTCGTCGCCCGGCTCCGCCCCGTTGTGGCCAAGATTCCCGTGCCGGGCGGGATGGCCATGGTGAACCCCATGCCCCTGCGCGGCATTCGCCGGTTGGGCGACACGGACGTCGAGGTCCGCATCCGCGGGCAGGACCTCCCCACGCTGTTCGATCTGGCCGGCCGCACCGCGGCCACCATGAACGAACTCGATTCGCTGACCAACGTCAATGTCTCGCTCGACATGAACAAGCCGGAGTACCGCGCCCGGGTCGACCGGGCACGGGCCGCCGAGCTGGGGGTGTCGGTGCGCGACGTGGCCGACACCATGCGGTCGATGATCTCCGGCACCGTGGCGACGCGGCTCCGCGAGGGCGAGCAGTTGAAGCTAAACACGATTATTCAAAGTCTCCCGACACCTTTTCCACTCGTCGCGGCGGACGCCCACGGCATAGGGGCAAGGAGAAGTTCATCACTGCCGCTCGGTCGCCCCGACCATTCTTCCGGACTCCATTTCCAGAACGTGTTGTGCGTACTCGGCCGCGTCGGCGTGGTGGGTGACCATCAGCACCGTGCCGCCGCCTT
>REEF01000683.1 GCA_007695205.1 Planctomycetaceae bacterium | reverse complement strand
GCGTCGCCGTGATATCGGTCCCGAGGAACGTCCGCCGCTCGATCAGCAGCACGCGCCGGCCCTTCCGGGCGGCACGGCGAGCCGCGAAGCAGCCGAATAGAGTTCCACCGATCACCACCAGATCATAGGTATCGAAAACCGTATTCGAACCGTCTTTCTCGGTTGCGAATAGGGAAAGTCCTCCGAAGCCGCCGTGAAGCAACGCGGCGGCGGGGATGGCCGATTTCAGAAATACTCTGCGTTCCATTGATTCCACCTTTCTTCTGCCCTTAAAGCCAACGTTGTCGTTGTCACCTCTAAAGCGTCACCTCGCGAGTCATTTCCGCTTGGCAACCAAGTGGCCGAATCCGTCCAGATTCACCAGGAAACCGCTGTCACCTGTCTCCGCCTTAGCCCCGTCGGCCAACAGCGTGTCGCCCGACCACCCGATTCGTTCCGGAAAGGTGACGCGGACCTTCGTGGGCCGATGCGACACATTTACGACCGACAGGATCTCCTCGCTGGCCGTGCGTCGCAGGAACGACAGGACCGAGTCGGGCTGATCGTTGTCGAGCCAAACGACCTCGCCGTGCGTCAGGGCTCGCTCGGCGTGCCGCATGGCGCACAACTGCTTGCAGAACGCGAAGCGGGTTTGACCAGCCGGCGTGTCGCCGTTGGCCCAATCGATCGGCGCTCGGCCGAAGATGCTGTGCCGAGCGGTGTCGGCCACTTCCTGCCCGTTGTAAAGCATCGGCACCCCGTCGAGCGTGAAGAGTGCGACCAGCGTCGCGTTGACGCGGCGGGTGCCCCATACCTTCTCGATGCGGTTGTCGTACGAGTCGTTGGCGATGTCGTGGTTATCGATGAAGCGGATGAACCGGGCCCCGCCGCGCGGTCGTTCGTCCCGCATGCTCTCCCAGCGGGCCCGAAGCTTCGCGGCGTTGTCCGACTTAAGTCCCGAGCCGTAATCGAGATCCCAGTCGTAATTGAGATCGAAGGCCTTGAGCTGATCCTCGCGGCGAGTGCCCTCGGCCAACATGCAGATTTGACCGGGGCGAATCTTCTCCAAGCGGTCGCGAGCCGTCTCCCAGAAGTCCAACGGAATCCCGTCCGAGACGTCAGTGCGGAACCCGTCGGCGCCGAAGTTGCGAACCCAGTGCTCCATGTTCTTCCACAGGTACTCGCGGAGTTCGGGATTGGCAAAGTTGATGGCCGGCCAGCCCCACCCCGCAACGACGATCTTGCCGGCTTCGTCTCGCTTGACGAAGTCCGGATGCTCCTCGAGGAACACCGCATTCGGGCCGCAGTGCAAGTAGACCATATCCAGCAGCACGCGCATGCCGAGCGTGTGCGCCGTGGCGATGAACTCCTTCAGATCGTCGTCCGTGCCATACTCGGGATCGACGTGATAGTAGTCCTTCATCCGGTACGGATTGCGCGGGTTGTTCATTCCGGACTTCTTCTGGCGCGGGCTCCAACCCAGGATGTTCGGATCGTCGTCCGCCATGAAGACGGGGCACAAGTAGATGATGTCGACACCCAATTCGGCCACTTTCGGCAACCGAGCAGTCGCGGCCCGCAGCGTGCCTTCGGGCGTGAAGGCCCGCGCCTGGATCTGGTACATCACCCCACCCGTCACCCACTCCGGCGACCGCCGCGCCTCGCGCTCGTTCAGCGGCACCGCCTCCGCGGCGGCGAAGCCCGAAAAGCTCAGCGATGCAAGCAGCAGGGCGGTGAGGAATGTAAGAGTAGGTTTCATGGTCGTTCCTTTCGTGTTTCGTGTTCAGGTTCCCACACCGATAAGGACACCGGCCCCGTGCCAGGCCTTTCAAACGGTCCGGGCGACGGCTTCTCGCGGCACCGTGGCTTGCCCAGGTAATCGGTGTTAACCGCCAGGGCCGAGCCATCCGGCTTCTCGAAAGGAAGCTCCGGTATCCGCGCCCGTCCGAGCAGGCCGGTCGTGACCAGCGTGGTGCTCGCGTTGTCAAGCCCGGGAAAGCCGTCAAACTGAATGACCGTGCGGCCGTCTTCTTCCACCAGCTTGAGACCGGGGTCCATCCCGGCAAGCACCAGCGGATTCGCTTCCTTGGCGTAGGGTTCCGCTCCGTTGAGATACACATTGCCGCCCGTTTGCAACGGCAGTTCGCTGTTGTCGTATACGCTCAGACCGCGTTTCTGTCCCTCGGCCCCGATGAAGATGTTGTTATAGAAGCGATTGTCGCCTCCGGCGATGTCGCTCGTGCCGGCGATTTCGGTCGAGTGGGCGAGGTGATAAGGCGTCACTCGCTTGTCGGGCCTCCTGGTGATGCTGCCGGCGAACAGGTTGTGGACGTAGGCCCCGCCCTGCGACCAATCGGCCAAGCTCCGGTCCGACAGGAACAGGTTGTTGTCGATCAGATACGGCCCGTGGCTCACCTCGACAAACAGGTCCTCCCGAGGGCCGTTGTCGTGCAGCAGATTTCCCGTCACCCTCGTGCCCTGGGTCATCCAGTCGAGCCAGATGCCCCGGTCGGCGCGATAGATCCGGTTCCGGCTGATCTCGACGTCGATCGCCGCGTGGAGCTTGATGCCCGCCATCTCGTGGCCTGTGAACAACCGGCGCACGTGGATGTCGTGGATCGTATTGCCGGTGATCTGGCTGAACACGGCGCCCAGGCTGCCCGCGATGCCTGCCTGTTCGCAGTGCGAGATGGTATTGTTCCGGACAACGTGGCTGCCGATGGTGTCCCGGTTCCAGCCCCGGGCGTGGGCGCGCCGGGCATATTCGATGAAGATGCTCACTTTCCTGTTGTTGTCCCATTCGTCGCCGTGCTTGCCCAGCGTGATGCCGGTACAGCGTGAATACGAAATGGCGTTGTCTTCAATGATCCACCCCTTGCTCCAGTGCGTGCCGATCAGGCCGACCTGTTCAGCTCTGGGAGGCGCCCACTGCGTGGCCGCTTGCTGCATGGTGAAGCCGCGGACGGTAATGTAGTTGCAGTGCGGCTTCTCGGGATAGAATACCGCCCAGCGGACGTTGATTTCCACCGTCTGCTCGTTTGGGTTGACGCCCCGAAAATGCGCGAAGATCGTCGTGTTGCGGCGGTCGACATGGGCGAACCACAAGGGGGTCGCGTCCGGAGGATCGAACATCTTGTCGATCCCGTCGGCCTCATCGAGCCAATGACCGTTCAGGTAGACGGCCCCGGTATGGTGCTCGCGGTCCTTGGGGTCGAACCAGCCTCCGCGGATCAGTTCCCGGTACGGGTTGTCGCTTCCGAAGAATGTATTGGGCAGTACGACTTTCCATACATCGTCCTGAACGTGAACCCAGTCTTTGATAACCTCCGAGCCCTTGATTACGACCTTCTCGCCCGGCGCCGCCTGATAGACGATTCGTTTCGAATCGGATTCGCCCCCGCGCGGCGGATTGATACGTTCGCGGTAGACGCCCTCATGGACGGTGACCGTATCGCCCGGTTGCGCAAGATCGGCCGCCCGCTGGATGGTGCGCAGCGGTGCTGCGCGAATGCCCGGGTTCGAGTCGTCGCCGTTGACGGCGACATGGAACTCGGTCGAACCGCGGTCCTCATCCGCCGGGTCGTGGGTATCGTTCCCTTCACGTTGCTGCGCCGGCACCGGCGCGGCGGCGAAGCCCGGCAGCAGGCCAGCGGTGAGGCCGAAAGCGGCCGTCTGGCGAATAAACTGACGTCGGTTTGACATGCTAATTCTCCTTCATTGAATTGGGTGTTGCCTTCGCCAGGGCGATCCAGGCCGCATCGCCGTAGACCCCGGCTTGGCTGTAGTCAAAGGGCTG
>REEF01001098.1 GCA_007695205.1 Planctomycetaceae bacterium | reverse complement strand
AGTCCCTTCTCCAACAACTCAGCGCGCGATGCGCACAGACATCGCCAGCGTGCGGATGTCGCGCCGCGGCAGCACTTCGAGCCCAGTTCGCGCCGCCCAGACGGCGGACTCGAAGTACAGCGGAATGAGGGCAGTGTCCTCGTGAAAGGCAATCTCGGCAGCGCGCCACAGCAGCCGTTCGCGCTCCGTGTCGTCGAAGGTCTGCAACGCAGCGTCGATCACCTCATCGAAGGCCGGATTCGAATAGCGAGATCGGTTCAGCGTTCCGAGATCGCGCTGCGCGTCGTAGCTGTGAAACAGGCCCGACAGTCCCCGGGACGATTCACCGGAAGTGTTGCCATAGGAGAACAGGAAGATCGGGTACTCGCCGGCGGCAGCCTTGGGTGTGTAGGCGGCATAGGGACGCACCTCGACGCGATTCACCCGGATGCCGCCCCGGGCGAGCAACTGGCCAATGGCCTGGGTGATTTCGCTGTCGAGAACGAAGCGATTGCCCGACCCATGCACCGTCACGCCGAAACCATCCGGATAACCGGCCTCCGCAAGCAACGCATGGGCCCTGTCCCGATCGACCCGCGTCTCGGGAATGCTCTGCGCATGGCCGAAGACACCGGCGGGTACGATCTGTGTCGCCGGCTCACCAGCACCCTGCAGGATGTAGTCCGTGAGGCCCCGGCGATCGATCAAGAGCGAAAGGGCGCGCCGAACCCTGGCGTCCCGCAGCGGATTCTCCCCCAGCGGCCGGCCATCCGCGGTGGTGAATCGGATCATTTCCTCGCGCTGATTCAGCGCCAGGTACACCAGCCGCAAGGAGCCCACTTGAAACACGTTGATGTCGCTCATGCTCCGCAGGCGAGGCAGATCAGCGGGACTGACCAGATCAATGATGTCTACGCTGCCAGACCGCAGAGACGCGACCCGTGCCGCATCTGTGGTGATGAAGCGCATCACCACGGTTTCGAAGTCAGAGATCTCACCCCAGTAATCGTCGTTGCGCACCAGGGTCAGACGATCCCCAGGCTGCCAGGAGACGAACCGGAAGGGTCCGGTGCCCACCGCCACGCTGGGATCATTGAAATCGCTGCTCTGGGCACCCTCACTGGCGGCCCGGGACAGGATGTAAATCGTGCCGATGTTCTCGATGAACTGCGGCGAGGGCTGGGTCGTGCGCAGACGCAGGGTCAAATCATCGATGACCTCGATGTCGGCCAGGGTACTCAGCGACTGGGCAAAGGATGCGGGGCTGCGTGGAACCCTTGGTGCACGTTCCAGGGAGTAGACCACGTCATCGGCGGTGAAAGGCCTGCCGTCATGGAAGCGCACGCCTGCGCGCAGCCGAATCAGCCAGGTGAGTTCATCCTCGGCCTCCCACGAAACGGCCAGGCCAGGTATCGGTCGGACATTCTCATCCGTCAGGATCAGGCGATCGAACACGTGCATGGCGGTCATCTGGTTCGGCCCTGCACGGGTGAAGTGCGGATCGATGGACTGCGGCTCACTGCCGCGGCCGATCACCAGCTGCTGGGCATGACCGACGAGACAGGCTGCACTCAGGCAGAGAGCGAACAGAGCGCGCAGGACTGCCGTCGCCGACCGAAGGGCGGCAGCGCGCTGGCGGCGGTTGGCGTCAACGCTGGTCATTGAGATGACAGGCCGCCATGCGGCCCTCAGCAATGGGTTTGAGCACCGGCGCTTCGCTGCGGCAGCGGGCCGAAACGTGGGGGCAACGGGGGTGGAAGTGGCAGCCCGATGGTGGATCCATGGGCGACGGAATCTCGCCCGGGACTGGCGTGTAATCCCGCGCTCCGCCGCCAAGCCGCGGAACTTCGGCCAGGAGCATCTGCGCATAGGGGTGGTTCGGCGCAGCATAGAACGCATCGGTCGGTCCAATCTCGACGATTCGGCCTAGGTACATGATGGCGACGCGATCCGAGACGTGCTCGACAACGCTGAGATCGTGGCTGATGAACAGGTAAGTCAGGTCCAGCGATGCGCGAAGTTCGATGAAGAGATTGAGGACCTGCGCCTGAATCGAGACATCGAGCGCGGCGATGGCCTCGTCACAGACGAGGAATCGAGGGCGTACGGCCAGCGCACGGGCGATGCCGATGCGCTGGCGCTGACCACCTGAAAACTGGTGTGGCAGGCGCTGACGATAAGTCGGATCAAGTCCCACCCGCTCCATCTGCATACAGACGTAGTCGTCCAGTTCGGCACGACTGACGAGTCCATGTACCCGAGGTGCCTCCCCGATGATGTCGATGACGCGTTTGCGCGGATTGAGGGACGACATCGGGTCCTGAAAGATCATCTGGACGTCGAGGGCGGCACGCGTGGCCTGCTCAGACGACATCGCTGACTGCCGGGTGCCATCGATGAGGACCTCACCCTCGGAGGGCTCGATGATGCCGTCAACGATCCGACCCAGCGTCGACTTGCCGCATCCGGACTCACCGACCAGCCCGAGGACCTCGCCCCGCGCGATGCTCACGCTGACGTCGTTGACGGCCAGAACCGCAGCGTCAACCAGCGCCTTGCGCGTCATGAGCGCGGCAACGCGGTCGGCGAAGTCGTGGTGCTGCGCGAAGCGTTTGCTGACATCACGCAGCTCGACGATGGGCGGGCCGTCATGCACGATCAGCGACCTCCCTTCCGGTGAGCGGATGAAAGCAGCGCACCAGGCGATCAGGACCCACCTCGACCGCCTCCGGTTGCTGCCGACAACGTTCTGTAGCGTGGTCACAGCGTGGCTGGAACGCACAACCCGCCGGAAGCCGCAAGGGAGACGCCGCCATGCCGCGGATCTGCCGCAGTGGCTCACCGCGGCGGTTATTCGCCGGCACGCTGTCCACCAGCCCGCGGGAGTAAGGATGCGCAGGCGACGCCAGCACATCTCGCACCGGGCCCTGTTCGACGATCCTTCCGGCGTACATCACGCAGACGCGGTCCGCCATGCCATCGATGACGGCGAGATCATGGGTGATCCACAACAGTGCCGTACCCGACTCACGGCAGAGCCGCTGCATCAGATGGACGATCTGCGCCTGGATCGTCACATCCAGCGCCGTCGTCGGTTCGTCAGCGATGATCAGGCTCGGACGGTGCAGCAGCGCGATGGCGATCGCCACCCGCTGGCGCATCCCACCTGAAAGCTGGTGCGGGTAGCACTTCAGACGTTCCTCCGGCGCGGGAATGCCCACCTCCGTGAGTACCTCGAGCGCGCGTTCACGGGCTTCGGACTTGCTGGCCCGGGTGTGCGCCCGCACCGCCTCGATGATCTGCGTGTCAATGCGCAGCACCGGATTGAGCGTCATCATGGGGTCCTGGAAGATCATGGCGATGTCGCGGCCCCGCAGCTGCCGAAGCGTCACGTCGCCCGCACCCACCAGTTCACGGCCACGGAACAGGATGGATCCCCCGCTGACCCGGCCGGGTGGATCGATCAGGCCCAGAATCGAAAACCCCGTCACCGACTTCCCCGAGCCTGACTCACCCACCAGACCGAGGATCTCCCCGGGTCGCAGCGTCAGATCGACACCGGCGACAGCAACAACCCTGCCTGCACGGGTGTCGAACACAGTGGTCAGGTTGCTGATCTGAAGCAAAAGCCCGTTGGCAGTCGCATCGACCGGTGTGGTCCCGTTTGGCATCTGCCCCGGGCTCATCGCTGCAATCTCGGGTTGAGCACGTCACGGAGGCGGTCGCCAACGACGTTGAGACTGAAGATCGCCACCAGCAGCAGCAGACCGGGGAACACCGAGATCCAGTAGAGGCCCGCCATCAGATAGTTGA
>REEF01000216.1 GCA_007695205.1 Planctomycetaceae bacterium | reverse complement strand
GGGGCGGTGTGGATCGGTCAATCTTTCGGCTGGGATCTTGATGGGTGACGCACACGGGGTCGGGAGTCGCTTTCGGCTATGCCCAACTCATTAACTCCAGAACCCTAGAATTCAACGTCCCGCTGAACCAAAACACTCCGCCGATTCCACCAAGAAATGCCTGGCCGGGTGCTCAGCATGGGTCGCCGAGCCGTGCCGGACCTTGCACGGCTCGGCGAGCCATGCTAGTTTGGATTCGGCTGAGCGCGGCGAGGCCGCGTTAAGTAAACGGGTGTGAGGAATCCAGGCGGGGCTTACGGAGCGTCGCTCCGTTGCCCTTGAGTTTTTTGATCGAAATCCGCTAGATGAAAGGTCCCACCATGTTTTGCAAACCGAGTGTCGTTGTCAGCTTGTGCGTCTTGTTGGTTTTTGCTGTTTGCGGTACTTCGCTGGCTGAGGAAGCGTCGTGGCAGACGCTGTTTGACGGCACGGATGTGGCCGCGTGGCAGAACGCTGGCGGCGAAGCGCCCAGTCCCGGGTGGGCTGTCGAGGACGGCCAGTTGGTCCGCAAGGACCGGGCCGGGTATATCTGGACCAAGGAGCGTTTCGCGGATTTCCACCTGGAACTGGAATTCAAGACGGCTGGCAACAGCGGGGTCTTCTTCCGTACCGATAGTCTCCGTGACCCGGTCCAGACGGGCATCGAGGCTCAGATCTATCGGCCATCGGAAAAGCCCAGCCGGCACAGTACCGGCTCGCTGTACGATCTGCTAGCGCCCAGCAAGGTGGCGGACCGGCCGATGGGCGAGTGGAACGAGATGGCGATCACCGCCAAGGACGCTCACATCGTCATCGTGTTAAACGGCGAAAAGATCATCGATGCCGATCTGGATCAATGGACCGAGGCGAATCAGAACCCGGACGGTTCTCGCAACAAATTCAATACCCCGCTGAAGGATTTCAAACGCGATGGGCACATCGGATTGCAGGATCACGGGGATGCCGTCTCGTTCCGAAACATCCGAATCAAGCGGTTGCCGTAGCCGCGTTCAATTGGTGGTGGATCTCCTTGAGCGCGGGGTACAACTGCGAGAACACGGTAAAGCGGTCCTGGTACCAGGCATGCCGCTTTGCGTCCGGCTCGTAGACCTGACCCGGGCGATAGACTCGGTCGTATGCCTCGGATTCGTCGGCGTAAATCCCCACGCCGATGCCTGCCAGGATCGCCGCGCCCAACACAACGGCTTCATCGATTTCCGGCACTTCGATGGCGGTGCCCACCACGTCGGCTTTGTTCTGCATCCAGAACCGGTTATTCACGGCCCCCCCGATCGCCACGATGCGGTCGGTGGGGACCTTTAGACCGCGCTCGATCCCCCGGACGATTTGCAGGAACTGGTAATCGAGTCCCTCGATGATCGCTCGTAGCATTTCGCCTTTGGACGTAATATTCCTCAGGCCCACAAAGGCGCCTCCGGAGCGGTGGTCCACGACCGGACAATGGCTGCCGGACATGTGCGGCAGGAACAGGCAACCGCCGGCACCGATCGCCGAGGCTTCGGCCGCCTGCATCAGGTAATCCCAGTCGACTCCGCCTTGTTCCGACGCCTGCTGCAGCTCCGGTTGCCCGTATTCGCGGCGGAACCATTCCAGTTGTTCGGCGGCGACGGTGGCGCCCATCGCAGCCCACCGCCCGCGCGCGACGTGCGAATCGATCAGGATGCCCATCTGCAGCACTTCGGGCGTCAGCACGGGTTCGTCCAAGGCCGCGACGACCATCTCCCAAGTCCCCGTCACATCGCCCAAGACCCCCGGGCGGAACACGCCGGTCGGCAAGGCGCCACACAAGTAGTCGTGCCCGCCCAGCACGACGGGTGTACCGGTCGGCAACCCCGTGGCCTCGGTCGCCCCGCGATGCACGGTGCCCAATACGGTGCCGCTGGGCTGCGGATCGCATAGCAATCCGCCATCGATTCCGGATCGATTCAGGAAATCTTCCGACCACTGACGGCGCCGCTGATCGAACAGCAGCGTGGTCGAGGCCATGCTATAATCCGTGGCCAAAGCGCCGCACAGCCGATGATTGATAAAGTCTTCGATCAGCACCCACTTGTGCGTTCGCTCGAGAATCTCCGGATGGTTCTCTGCCATCCAACGCAGACGCAGCGCCGTGTTGAAGACCCAGATCTGATTGCCGCCGACGGCGAATTGCTCTTCCGCGCCGAATTGCTCGAGCCACCAGCGGGACTGCGGCTCGGTGCGAGGGCAGTGCCATGAGATAAACGGGTACAGCCAACGTCCCTCGCGGTCCAGCGGCAGTCCGTCCATCCCCATCCCCGTGACCGCCACCCCGCGAATTCGCGAACGGTCATCCAGTTGGCTGATCGCCTCTTGCAGCGACTGGCAGACCCCGTCCCAAATCTGCTGCGGCTGCCAGACAGCCCACGCCGGATGCTCGGAATCAGGGTGGAACCGCTGAGTGGGGCGGCTGGCTTGAGCCATCGTGCGGCCATCGGCGTCATAGACGATGGCTTTTAGGTTGGTGGATCCAAGATCGATGCCGACAAGGTAGTCCATCTTTCGCCTCGATTTATGTCTAAAGGTCAAGGAAGCACGGGCACATTCTTCACGGTGTCTTCTCCCCTTCGTCAAACAGTCGCCAGAACTGCTCCGGAGGCATTCGCTGATCGAAATCGGTGCCGATCTCGCGAATCGTCTTACTGTTTCTCACCGCATCCAGGCCTCGTTCGATGCGGCTGGGAGTGAAGATCAAGCGATGGAGCTGCATCTGGCCGACAGGCGTCAGGTCCGTGACCTTCGTCCCGCCGATATGCAAACGCTGGAGCCGACTGCCGGCCAAGGGACCGATGTCATCGACGGGAGTGTTTTCCAACGTCAAGCTGACCAGCCCTAGCTTATTCAGCGGCGACAAGTCCGTGACCGGACAGTCGCTCAGCCACAGCAACTGCAACGGCGATTCGACCAGCGGCGACAAATCCTTGATGCGCGTCCCAACGGCGTTTAATTCCATCAGCGGCGCGCCCCGCAGCGGAGCTAGGCTCTCGACCTCCGTATTGGCCAAATATAGCTTGTGCAAAGGCATGCCTCGCAACGGTCGCAGATCATACAGACGCCGATTGTCCTCCAGATACAGTTGGGAAATCGGCATGTTTTCGAGGGGACTCAGATCGACCACGTCGCAGAAGCGTAAATCGAGGATCGCGATGCGTTGCCTTTTGAGCGGGCTGATGTCCTTGACGGCCGGATCATTGATCGCCAACTGCAGCAGATCAGCGCTGATCGGCTGAATGTCGATGTTTTCGCCATCGAAACCAGGATTCCTCTGCCGCAACGCGTCGATCAACTGATCGATGGATGTGATCGCCCGGTCCCTTGACAAATCCGGATCGCCGGGCCGTTGCGTAGGATCGTCAAGCGTGCCCCTACGATCACTAGGCACGTGGGACGCATCGCCGGGCCGTTCTGCCGACGCGTCCAATCCTGGATCGGCGGGTGCCGCAGCCGATCCAACGGAAGGATCTTCCGGAACGAGCGGGCCGCTCGGCGGCTCGGATTCTGCGCCGCAACCCGTAAGAAAGACCCCAACCAGCGTCATGGCCAGTCCCGCCAGCCATGCGTTACAACGTTTCACAGAATCCCCCTTTGCGATCAATGGGGACGCGTCGGCGCCCGATTCCATAGTTTGCGACCGTCGTCCAAACGTCTTCCATCACCATCGTACCCTCGGTTGACCACGGGTGAAACCTGCCTGCAAAAGATGATTCCCCAAAAGAGCTGGAAATCGTGATAGGTGGGTG
>REEF01001081.1 GCA_007695205.1 Planctomycetaceae bacterium | reverse complement strand
CGCAGCCATACGTTCCTGAAGTATGTTTATGCCGTGTTTCCTGAAGAGGTGCAGAATTACAAAGTGATTTCCATGACGAGGAATCCATGGGATCGGGCCGTTTCGAGGTTCTTCTTCCAGCAGCGGCGGACCGATATGCGTGAACGCGACTTGGGGACCCAAAAGGCGGCGTTCATTCGCTTTACCCATCGGTGGGGGCCGCACACTTGGTTGGATAGCTTCCTCAGACTCAAACGCGAGCGTGCATTGGATAACTCTCGAAAATTGTATTTCGTCGATGGGCGTTGTCGAGCTGACTACGTGATCCGCTTCGAGTGCATCGAACAAGACATGAACGGTTTGCAAGATTTTCTAGGCCTGCCCGAAAAGCCGAGTGTCGAGGGTATTCGGCTGTTGACGCACACGCGTCCCACGCCGAAGAAGCATAAATGGATGGACTTGTACGACGACGCGACCCGGGATCTGGTCGCGGAATGCTGCCGGTGGGAGATCGAGCAATTCGGTTACGATTTCGAAGGGAAAAACGAACTGAAGGGGCCCTTCATCACCAACCCCGAGGTCTGCCGCAACGCCGCGTGATGTTTGATCGGTGGAAGGGGTCGGGAGTCGTTTTCGGGCAACAACCAACCACATGGAATATGCCTTCTCCGAAGGTGAACTCCAACGAAGCCATCTAGATGGCACGTTTTTCTTGTGCTACCATCGGAGCGTGATGGCGAAGCGTTGGAAGCTCGGGATACGGTAGCATGACACCCCTTTATCGCGGTTGGTCCGAACGATTGCATCCCGCCTGGATGGCTTGCTGGCCGCTGGCCACCAATGGCGTGCGTCTGATCGTGCGCCGCAAGTTGTTCTGGGTGCTGTTGGGATTGGCTGCGTTGAATTTCCTGTTCGCGTTTGCGACGATCTATTTGAAAGCCCAGGTCAGCGCCGAAAACCCATCGATCAGCCAATTCGTCGATGCGGTGCTCAGCAATTCCGGCGGCCAGGCCGATTTCTTTCGCGATTTCATGTTCGCTCAAGGCACGGTGACCATGTTGTTGCTGGCCTTTGCCGGGGAACTGCTGGTGGGGGGCGACTACCGGCATGGCGGGTTGACGTTCTACCTGTCTCGCCGGATCGCGCGGCGCCATTACGTCATGGGCAAGCTGCTGTCGATCTCGCTGGTCGTATCGCTGACAACCACCATTCCCGCCTTGATCCTGTTCGCCGAGTTCGGCCTGTTGACCGATTCGACCGAGTATTTTCAGGAGAACTGGCGAATCGCGATCGGCATCCTGGGCTACGGGGTGTTGATGGCGTCGGTGTTAAGCCTGCTGCTGCTGGCCCTGGCCTCGTGGTTTCCTCGGACCGTGCCGCTGGTGATGTGTTGGGCGTGTGTGTTTGTGCTGCTCCCGGCGCTGGGGGCACTGTTGCGAGAGATCTTCGACGACCGCCGCTGGATGCTGTTGATGCTCTGGCGGAACATCCGGATGATCGGTAGCTGGTTCTTTGGGGAGATCCGCCCCGAACGCGACGCAGCACTGCTGCCTTGGGCGATCGTCGTTGTAACGAGTGTATGTGTCGTCTGCCTGCTGGCAGTGTTGCCTCGAGTGCGAGCGGTCAGGGTGATCACATGAGCCGCCACGCGACCGCCGATCCACTTCCTGCCATCGCCGAATTGACCGGCGTGTCAAAATTCTACGGGCCCGTCATGGCCTTGAACGATGTCACGCTCAGCCTACAACCGGGTATCACCGGGCTGGTCGGACCCAACGGTGCGGGCAAGAGCACGCTGATCCGCTTGCTGACCGGCCAGTTGCGTCCGGGACTGGGGAAGGTTCGCGTCTGCGGGCGCGATGCTTGGCGAGCATCGGCCAAAGCGCATATCGGCTACTGTGCGGATTCCGATGCCTTTTATGAAGAGATGTCCGGCCGCCAGTTTGTGCGGCTGATGGCCCGATTTCACGGGCTGTTCGGCGCGGCAGCCCGGCAGCGTTGCGAAACCGTCTTGGAAGAAGTCGGTATGGCGGATCGAGCCGATCGACCGCTGGCTGGGTACTCCAAGGGCATGCGGCAACGCATCAAGCTGGCTCAGGCCCTGCTCCACGATCCGGACTTGCTGGTCCTGGACGAACCGCTGAACGGAGTCGACCCGTTGGGCCGGATCGATCTGCTGAAGCAGCTTACGCAGATCGCCAACCGGGGCAAAGCGGTGCTGGTTTCCAGCCACATCCTGGACGAGATGGATCGTCTGGCCGAGCGCGTGCTGTTCCTTTGCCGAGGCCGATTGATTGCGTCGGGGACGTTGGCCCAGGTGCGTGACATGCTGGATGATCACCCGTTGAAGGTGTGCGTGGCGTGCAATTCGCCGCGCGCCCTCGCGGCACGACTGGCCTTGCACGAGACGGTCCATGGAATCCAGATGCAGGGCGGCGACCGTCTGATCCTCCAGGTCCGGCCGCCCAAAGAATTCTTCCCCATGTTTTCCGAACTGGCCTGCCAGGAAGCATTCGAGATCCGGCGGCTGGAGATTCTGGACGCGTCGACCGAAGCCGTGTTCGATTACCTGATGCAGGCCAGCCAACCAGGTGCCGAATCGAAACGAGTGCCTGCGGCGGACTCGATGGTTGATCGACAAGGAACCCCTGCCTCATGACCACCGCGTTTGCCGTCATCCAGATGATGCTGACCGCCGTCCGGCGGATGATCTGGTCGCGTCAGACCATGGTCAGCCTGCTGCTGCTGACGTTGGTCAGTCTGGGGTGCATTGCCTGGTCGCTACGGGGCGAGCGGGATCCTGCCGATTTCCTACGGCAGATTCTGCTGCCGATGTACGTCGCCTTCCTGTTGCCCATGTCGTGTTTAAGCTTCGCAACGGTCGGTATCGCCGGGGATCGCGAGGAAGGAACGCTGGTCTATTTGCTGTCGACGCCTTTGCCACGACCGTTGATCTATACCGCCAAATTCGCCGCCGCTTTGCTACTGGCGCTGGTTTGGAGCCTTGGCGGGCTCTGGGTGCTGGGGGTCGCCGCCGGGCCGGCGGGTCGCGAGGCGGTTGCGATCGCGTGGCCCGCAGCCTTGCTAGCCACGCTGGCCTACGTCGGTTTGTTCCAGTGGTTCGGGGCCTTGTTTCGTCGAGCCACCATCATGGCGTTGGCCTATGCTTTGTTCCTGGAAGTCTTCCTGGGCAATATGCCGGGCATCATCAAGCGGGTAGCGATCACGTTTTACACGCAATGCATTCTGTTCGAAGCGGCGGCGCCGTTGGGAGTGGCTCCGTCCGGACCGCACAGCGCGACCATCTTTCAGCCCATCTCGGGCTCGACCGCCCAGATGATCCTGATCGTACTGTCCGTCGGTTTTTTTGTGCTGGGCGCGGTGGTGTTCAGCCGCCGAGAATACCCATAGAGGCGGTAACGAAACTGGCCTGGCTCCATGGTTGCACAAAAGTAGGACGGATTGGCAATCCGTCCGCGACATACCAATGCGAAACCGAAGTGGCAATCGATGTCTCACGTGGCGCTGAACGGATTGCCAATCCGTCCTACGAGGGAACTTTATGCAACGTTGGGGTTGGGAGACCTACGGTCGACGGTTTCGGCGGGGTCAGAGACCCGCGCCGAACAGAGGAGACCCGCGCCGAACAGAGGAGACCCGCGCCGAACAGAGCCTGACTCGGGGCACGATGAATCGTGAACTCCAACGAAAACGGCTCCCGACCCCCATTGCGTCACCCAAAATCCATCACTCCCAGATCCTGATCTCTTGTTGCCCGTCGGATCGAGCCCAGGCGCGGTACATGCCGTCGGTCGTGTAC
>REEF01001097.1 GCA_007695205.1 Planctomycetaceae bacterium | reverse complement strand
GATCCGCTGAACAAGGGCTTCGACGTGTTCTTCGGCTACAATTGCCAACGCAACGACCGCATCGGGCGTTATCGCCCGCCCGAAGTGCGCAATCCGATCGCCGCCTTTGCCGGGATGATGGTCAAGTTGGACGAGAGCGTCGGCCAAGTCATGGAATTGCTGGACCAGTTGGGGATCGATGATCGCACGGTCGTGATGTTCACCTCGGACAACGGGCCTCACCGCGAAGGCGGGCACGATCCGGATTTCTTCGACTCGAACGGGCCATTGACCGGTTACAAACGCGATCTGACCGAAGGCGGCATCCGAGTCCCGATGATCGTCCGTTGGCCGGGCGTCGTCCCGGCGGGCCGGGACAGCGACTTGATCTCCGCCCACTGGGACTTTCTGCCCACCGCCTGCGCGATCGCCGGGATCGAACCGTCGGAAGACATCGACGGGATCAGCATGCTGCCCACGCTGTTGGGAAAACCCGATCAGCAAGAACACCACGAGTATCTTTACTGGGAGTTTTTCGAACGCGGTGGGAAACGGGCCGCTCGGATGGGCCAGTGGAAAGCGATCCAAGAGAATCTGCACAAAGATGCCGACTCGCCGATCCGCTTATACGATCTGGACAGCGACCTGGCCGAGCAGCATGATCTGGCAGCCGAACACCCCGACCTGATCGCTCGATTCCGCGAGATCTTCGACCAAGCGCACGAACCGTCGGAAGCCTGGCGCTTTCAAGCGCTGACCAACTAGCCGGGGACGAGCGAAAAAAGGGGCCAGCGAAAGCGGCTTCGCTGGTCCCCGAGAGAAGTTCCAAGATGGGATCGCAGGGGTTTAGAACCGGCCCTCGACACGCAACACCAAACCGTCGAAGGTGATCGCATCGTCCATGTTTCGGAACATATTCCCCTGAACCCCATGAATCCAGTCGTCGGTCTTGACCATGTTCGCCCAAACGCTGTAAGCGTAACCCACCGTCGCGCGAAGATGACCATTGGGCGAGTAGAAACCGCCGCCGACCTCCAGGTCGAATGTCGGCACGATGCGGCCTGCAGACCAAGCAGTGTTGACTTCCGGGGTAGGCTGCTCGACCGCAAACTGCTGGTAGCTGGCGTTGAATTCGCCTGCCAGCAGACTGATCGCTCCCTTCATGTATCCCATCACGGGCAGTCGAGTCGCGTAGTAGTCGCCGTCCAAGCCAAGCTTCAACCCGATACCCTCGAAGTCGATATTGGTCATGACACCCGCGTCGAGGGGGTCACGCGTCGGTCCGTCGAAGAAATGAGCCTCAAAACCCTGCTCCAGCCGCCCGTAACGAACCCCGACGGAACCAAATAAATCTGTTTGGCATGACTGGACCAGCACGCGACGCAGGTCCAGATCGATCAGATCAAAATCGATGTCCGCATTTGCCGACGCTTCCACCGTTCCAGTAATCGCGGTTTGCGTCGAAGGATGCCATACCATCGGAAGGATCTGTACGATGGGTTGGCTGGGATTACGAATGATGTGATGGTCCGCACTGCTCTCGAACCAAGTGTACGTGGCCGCCAATTCGGTGCGATCGTCCAAGACCAATGCCAATCCAGCGCGGAAGCCGGACGAATAATCTTGGTCGACCAGAGCAATCGGAGAAGTTTGAATCGGCGGATTGACGTTCGGGGCGATGCTCAAGTTGCTTTCGACCGCGTACGGCACCTCGACATCACGAGCCCGAAGATACAGGTATTCTCCATAGGCGCGAAAGTGGTACGTGGCGGGGCAGCAGTCTTTGCCCGAACACTTTCCCCCTTTGCAATCGCCGTCAACCAGCCGCTGATACACCCGGTTGTGGCCGGTCTGCATGACGGCCTGATTCGGACTCGAAGCGGCGGCAGAGCGAAACTGAAATGCCGCTTGCCCCGTCACGGGAGCCGCTGTTAGCGAATTGGAGGATGAAAGCGATCCGCCCGATGTTGGAGAGAGACCGGCCCCGGTGGGATGGGCACCCTCTACTAAAAAGCCGTTCTGAGCGACCGCGGCAGAACTGAACAGTGTGAACAAGGCGACGTGGGCCATTGCGATAAGAAATTTTGCTTGCATGGAACATTCCCCCCATGTGTGAAAACCTGATTGTTTAGATCGACCGGTATAGTCCGAAATGAAAGAAAAGATGTTAACCCAGGCAAAGTCTTCCCAGGCTGCCCATCTTCCGCTGAGCGTTTGACACGTCATGCCGGGCAATCAAGATAGAAAAGGTCGGGTGCCTTATCACGTATCTCGCAACAATGGAAAGCAGACGACAACGTGACCGAATCCACACGCTTCAACCATCGGAGACTTGAATCCAGTGGGCGTCATCCCGGTACAGCGCCACTGGGCATGCCAATGCACCGCGGCCAGGAGGGCATCCGGCTGTTGTTCGAGGCGTATCTCTATGCCATGGAACTGGGCTGCGACATTTGGGACTTTGCGGTAGAGATTGAATACCTGCATAAAGCGGGGTGCACTGGAAGCGAGTTTAGGTGGCTTATGTGCAAAGGCTTCGTCGATCATGCCATCGAAAGCACGCTGCCCGACGCACCCAAGCGGACGTTTCGACGCCGTCAGGGTCTGGGGGGATGGACGTTCAGCCGCAAAACCTGTTTCGTGTTGACTGAGGCGGGACTGGCATTTGCGCGGGAAGCAATGGGCGATCTTTTGCATTTATCCGACGCTCAATTGCAGACGGTGAAACGCGTCCATCGAGCTTCGGCAGCCATCGAGCGCAAACCGCGGTGGGATTATCAACGGCAGGAACTGCGGCTGGCCGATGCGATCGTCAAACAATTCAAGGTTCCCGCGTCCAATCAGGAGCGGATCCTGGCAGCATTCGAGGAAGAAGGTTGGCCGGTGCGCATCGACGATCCGTTGCCGCCTAACGCTGAACAGAACCCAAAACGCCGATTGCACGATACAATCAATTCGTTGAACCGCAATCAGAAGCAGCATCTGATCCGCTTCACCGGCGACGGTTCGGGCCAAGGGATCCGCTGGGAATTGGTGGTGGACGATGATGGTTGAGCGATGCGGATGCAAGTTGCCGGACAATTTGGAAGTTCCGCGTTTCTCACCACCGACCATTCGTCCCGGAGAATTCCGTACCCTTGTTTCGAGCGTCAAGCGGGACCAGAATAATAGAAGTGTTCGTCCAATCACCGGACCTTCGTGTTGGGAGTTGCCGCTATGCCGTGTCCCTTCCCGGGGATGGATCCCTTTCTGGAGATGCAGCCCTTTTGGAGCGATTTCGCGCCCACGCTGCTCGCGGAGATTCGGAACGCTCTACTGCCCCGGCTACTACCCCGGTACGACGTCCGCATCGAAGAATACTTGACCGTCACCAGCGAAGACGTGCGGCTGCACCGCGTCCAGCCGGACTTGACCGTCAGCACCACGGACGCCTGGCATCCGGCAGCGGGCGCAGCGGTGGCGATCGCCGAGCCGATTAGCGCCGAACTGGAATACCCCGATTTCGAGCCGCGGACGCAACGGCGTTTACGGTTGGTCCATCGTGCTACGGGTCGTGTGGTCACGGTGCTGGAACTGCTTTCCCCCACGAACAAGACGCTGGCTCGGGATGGCTTGGAAGCTTATCTGGAGAAGCGTGCGGAGATTTTGGCCAGCCGCTGCCATTTGGTCGAATTGGATTTGTTGCGGGGTGGCCAGCGGTTACCGATGGCTGGGCCGTTGCCGCCGGGCGACTACTACGCATACATCGGCCGAGCCGGGCGACGACCGCGAGGCCAAGTAGTAGCGTGGCCGTTGCGTTCGCCCATGCCGACGATTTCCATCCCCCT
>REEF01000691.1 GCA_007695205.1 Planctomycetaceae bacterium | reverse complement strand
GGGGAATCCGAACGCGGAGGGCGGAGGGCGGAGGGTCGGTGGGTCGGTAGGACGGTAGGTCGGTGGGACGGTGCCAGTGGTCGCTGAAAACCACGAACCACGAACCACGAACCACGAACAAAGAACAAAGAACAAATCCAGCCCATGTCATCCGGCAGCAGTTCGACGCTCTGGGGAACTGCCGCGTCGTGCGGGCCAACCCATACAGCGTAGACGAACCGGTCGCCGCGACGAGCACCGCCGTCCAACGCCTGTTCGAAAATGACGCCATGCCAGGCGTTTTCGGGACAGGTGTTGTAATGGGGCGTCGGGCCGGTCCGGGCGGTGCCGAAACCGTGATACCGCCGAACACCGATCGGGCCGCTCTGCCAATCCCGCCGTATCGTCCAGCTCCGAAAGCCACTGTCCGTAGCCTCGCCAAGCGATCTCCTGCGGCAGCACGTCGATCTGAGCGCCGCGGAACGCGGCTTGCAAAGGACGCGTTGTGCGGGGATGGGTGATCAGGCCTCCGACGAACGTGTTGCGCAATCCGCGACCTTGGCCAACGCCGAAATACCATGAGCCCTCGCGGCCGCGGAGTCCGCGCATGTTGCCGTCGGGGACCAAGAACCGGTCCGGCATCGGTTCGCCGGGGTCCGTGCCCGTCCAATACGGGGCGCAGCACAGCGCAAACCAGTTACCGTCTGCCGGTGCGGTACGTTCCAGCACCCGCCACAGAAGCCATTGGTGCCGGGGATCACCCGTGCCGCCGGCCGATACGACCAACGCCTCGGGTCGGACGTATCCCCAGGTCTGCTTCCACCATACGTCGCTCCACGATTCCGGCTGGCCTTCGGCGGTCAAAACCAGCGGCCAGTAATTGGCCGTTCCGCGGAGCAACTGGCGTGCTGTTTCATCATCGGTCAGCGTCAAGTAGCGTCCGATCAGCACCAGGTTCAATGCATGGTAGACCGGCGATTCGTTGGTCAGACCGATGTAGCGGATGCCCCCGTCGGGCAGCAGATTCGCGGCGACTTGCTGCATCATGTCTTCGGCCAGCCGCCGATCATCCGGAACTGCTGGATCGGGATCGTCATCTGCCGCCAACCAGAAAAATCCAGCGGCACCGACGTCATGAAGTAGCCACGCTGGCCGGTCAGCAGCACATTGCACGCCTGGTCGCGCGGTACGTCGACGTACAGCCAGAAACGAACCGCCCGGACATCCTGCCAGCCCAGCAGCAGAGCGGGCGAATCGGGGCTCGGTTGCCGATCCACTTGCCAACGCAAGGCCATCGTCGGTTGGCCATCGCGCTGGGGCCCCGACGCGGCACCACATGAGCCGATCAGGGCGCGTCCCCGGACTCGACCGGCAGAAGCGGCAAAAACGGTTCCTGTTCCGAAGCTGTGGTCAGCGGGTTCCCAACACCCGGCATCACCTTGACGAAGGCCACCCCGTCGGCGATCACCTTGCCGTTGGTTCCTGCGGTGGAAATCGTCACGGCATTGGTATCGGCCGCATGGAAACGGTAGGTGCCGACTTCCACGGCAAAGCCGTGATTCGACCCTTGGCGCATGTTCCAGGTCACTTCGGCGGTGCCGTCGGCGTGTGCGATGGTGATCGGTACGTTCGAGGCCCGATCTTTGCCGGGCCTGTACAGCAGCGAGATCTGATAGGTGCCATCCTCGGGAATCGGCAGCGTGTAGGTCGCTGTCGAAGGCGCTGTGGATGTGCCCACCATAAAGTTGAACTCGAACAGCCCCCACATGCCGATGGCCGACTCCGGCGTCCAAGTGCCGGTGGTCGAGAAATGGTCGCGGTCGGTGTGGTGGATCACGCTGCCGATGAGCCTGTTGTTGGCGAGGTCGATGCCGTGGGTAGCGGTGCCGTCCGGCCCGACCTGATCGACGAAGGGCGGCGTGATCGGGGTGTCCGAGGACTGGTTGCCGGTGTTCACCACGTTCCTGTTGTTCCAGATCACCTTCACCGCCCCGCCCACGGAATTGTAAATCCAGTTGTCCTTCACGGTGGTGTTGCTGGTATTCCAATCGAGGAAGACGCCGTTGCCCAGCCTGCGGTTCGGGATGCCGCTGGGGTTCTGCTCGTAGCCCCAGATGTCGTAGAGCCAGTTGTTGAGGATGAAGTTCGGGGCGTTCAGATGGTTCATCGTGGCGAAGTGGATGCAGCCGCCGTCGATGGTCGTCTGCATCGCGTCGTGGATATGGTTGTATTCCACCACGTTGCCGCCCTGGTTGCGAAAGGCGAAGACGCCGTTGCGCGACAGGTCATTGAAATGATTGTGGGCGATATAATTGCCGGGCTCCATCGACATGCGGAACGGCCGGGAATCGAGATGCACCCCGCCGCCGTAGTAGCGGATCTTGCCGCAGTGCGCGACGGTATTGCGAGTGATCTGGTTCAGGATCGGCGCCACCTGAGCGGCCTCTTCACCCGGCGTGTAAATTTTGGTGTCGTCCATGTAGCCGAGCCGTGCGCCGGTGAGCAGCACCCCGCCGCCACCGGAGTGTTTCACCGTGTTGCGGTCGAACACGTTGCGCCGGCTGTCCAGGTGCAGCCACAACGCGTAACCGCCGATGTTCTCGAAACGACAGTTCCTCACCGAACTGTCGTTGGTGTTCTCGAACATGATCACCGTGTCGGTATGAACCCGCGCCTCGATGTGACCGAGCGTGTAGGTGGTGTCGCGGAATTCCAGCCCATCGAAGTGCACGTGCTGGACATGGGTGCCCACGGTCACATCGCCCTGTGCGTTGACGATCCGGTTCAGCACCGGCGCCACGAAATCGAGCGTGTTTGGGTCCACGCCCGGCTCTGGCATATAGTGCAACCGTCCGGTGGCGATATCGAGAAACCACTCGCCCGGCTCGTCCAGTTCCTCGCGTACGCCCTCGATCCAGAACCAGCTCCCGCTGTCAATCGTGCGGTGGCGTTCGCTGTCCGCGATGTCGATGCGGCCGGTGGTGGTATCGACCGCCGTGACCGTGTTCCACTGGTTGAAGAACCGCGATCGCGGCACGATGTTGATCTGCGCGTCGGCCGCAGCAGCCCAGCTCGATCGGACAAGCGCGGGGTCGATGATCACGTGATCCATGCCGCCGCCGGTTGCGTACAGGAAGGGGTTCGCCTGGCTGGCGTTCGGGAAGCGAGCTCGCGTCGCCCGACTGCCGTTGACGAACAACTGGCGGAAATTCCAGTCGGTCGGGCCGAGCCCGATCCCGCCCAGCTCGATGTGCCAAGTCCCATCGCCGGCATCGGTCCAAGTTCCGATGATCGGCTTGCCGCCGCTCAGGATCACCCTGGCGCCGTCCGCCGCCTTCCAGGTGATCGGAAAGGCCCCTGTACCGGAATCCTCGGGCCGCAGTTCCAACGGCGCGTCCAGGTGATAGGTCCCGTCGGCAAAGATCACGGCAACCGCATCGCTCAAGCCCGCCGTGATCAGGTCGCGGACCAACGTCTGCGCCCGCTCGGGCGTGGCGACCGGCTCGGCAAGCGTGCCTGGGTTGGCATCATCACCGCCAGGTGAAATGTGGATCTCCGTGGCAGCGGCAAGGACCGACGGGAGCAGCGCGAGTGCGATCATCGCGGAAAAAAAGACGCGGGGTGGTGGGATTCGGTCAGACATCGATGCATGTCTTTCGTAAAGGTTACGCATGACTCTGGGAAAAAACATGCTACTCCAAGGGCTACGCGAAAACAACACGCGGGATCACTGCCTGCGGTGTGACTGAAAATCATATCCAGCAAGCGGTAGGAACAAAACGGGGGGTGGGGCCATCGCTAGGCGGCGTAAAATCCAGCGCACGTTCTCTT
>REEF01000361.1 GCA_007695205.1 Planctomycetaceae bacterium | reverse complement strand
CGGATCAATCCTCTTAGAGATTTGAACAGTGAATGCCGTGCTCTACAAACCTCGCCTTGACGAAATCTGACACTTGTCGCAGCGTTTTGTCTTCGCGCTCAGATTTCCACAATGAAGGTTCCAGTATCGTTACTGGTCACATACAGCGCTCCCTGCCATATTGAGAAGAGCGCTACAAGTTCACCCTGCCTCCTCGCTTGTGCTCCGCCGCCTTGGGTTAGCGAGCGCCTGATAGACGGCCCCATGTCCAGGATTTCCTGCGGAGAAAACCCGACCCGGAGCATTGCACCAGCCAGTGCATCTGCCGGCACGTCTCCCGGCTCTCCAACCGAGACGGGCGACACCGGCTCGCTGACGCGGCGCACGTTTGAATCCGCGGCACATGCCGCCAGGAAGGAGGGAATGATCAAGGCCATGGCCACGCGCGTGATTGACATCTGCCCAGCAGAGCTTCTCATGGTTTTCGAATTAATCAACTGAGCGCCCCATTCTGTGCAATGCAGCTTCGAGTTCTGCGCGGTATTGGTCGTCGGACACACTTCTGATTTGGTTTTGTGGGGTCTCTCCCGTGCGTCTTGCACGTCCATCTTCATCAACCAATGTTGCCGTCACGAATATTGCCACCTGACGCGCCTGATGATTAAGACCGTCACGGCCAAACGCCGTCCCCAGCAGTGGCAAACGGCGGAACACGGGCGTGCCGCTGTTCCTGATCTGGGACCTGTTGTCGGCAAGACCTGCAACGGCAGCCGTACCGCCATTCTCGATCCTTACGGTGCTGCTGGCTGTCCTGCGACTGACAACTGGAAGATTGTTCTCACCCCGACCGATCACATCGGACACTTCGAGTTCCATGTTCAGTGTCATGTGCCCGGAGGAAGCCACGCGGGGGGTGATGTTGAGGATCGTGCCGGTCTCGATCTGTTCGAGCTGCGCACGTACGACGCCTGTCGTCTCTGATGAAATCTCGAAAAACTCTTCGGTTGTTACCCGGATCTCTGCCGGGAGGCCGTCCTGGGCCAGAACTTGCGGGCTGGAAACGATGGTCGCCTCATTGTTTGCCGACAGGAAATTCAGCGACATCGAGAGGGCGTTGGTGAATTGCCTGCTTGGGGAGTATCCGATCCTAAGCTCCCACGGCATGCCGCCCGATTCATCCGTCGCAAACGCACCGGCCTGGATAGTGGGCCAGCGGAAATCCGTCCCGAAATCGAGCAGGTCGGTTCGCTCGAGGACAACAACCCGGGCTTCGAGCATCACATGCTGGCGCGGCCTGTCAAGCGACCGGATATCCCGGATTATCCCGTCTACAATATGCCTCGGCGCGCTGACAGCAAGCATGTTGGAGCTTTCATCAGCCCGAACGAAAGCCTGATGAGCGTCTGACAGCAGGGCAAGAATACCCCCGGCCTGGCCGTGCGACAGATCAATCCGGTGTGTCGGATACACATTGGGTGTTTCCGTAGAGGTTGGGCCGGTTGGCCGATCAAGACGTCTGAGCAGAGACGTTATTTCGGTGCGCTGCTCCAGCGGGGCAGTTACGACGACAGAGTTCCTGGTCGGATCGACGCGAACGAAGCGCTGCATCTGTTGGGGCAGAAGCAAGCGCGCGGCTTCAGCCTGAACAAATTCAAGCGCCACGAAAGTGGTGATTGACTCTTCTTCCTGGTCAAGCACCGTGAGATCCATGAGAATGCGATTGAGGATCCCCTCAGGTGCGGTGACAGCCAGCCTGCCCGAGCCCTCGTCCACTCGAACAAACCTCTGCAACGGCTCTGGCAACAGCCCCCTGGCCGCACCCGGGGTGAGATTTTGCAATTCAACGCGTCGCGTTACCGAAATATCGGTAAAGAAATCGGCCGACGCATCAGGGTTGAAAACGAGGATGTAATCGGGACGACGCAGGTAGCGAAAACCCGTGCCGGCCAGCAACAGTTCCAGCGCCTGCTCTACAGGTGCATCTTCCAGCGTGACGGAAACAATCCCCTGAACGCTAGGATCGGCAATTATGTTGATGCCGAGCTGTGCCGCCACGTCTTCGATGGCCTGCCTCAGGTCGGTCTGGAAGAAAACGTTGTCAACAACCTGCTGCGATTGAGAATACCCAATCGAGACAGGTGCCGACGCAAGGAATAAGGCCACTACCGAGGTAGACAATGCCCTAGTCAGATTTACTGCCACTTTCCACCTCAAGCTGGCGCTGCAATCTGTTGATGTGCCGCTAAAGTTCCGCAGACACCGACACCACTATTTCGCCAGTAAATTCCCCAGGCCCCGTACCGAACACCATGGCGTTTCCTACGATTCGTAGGATACCACGTTCCGGCGATTGTGCAACATTGCTGCTCGAAAAAACTCCGGCTGTTGCAGCTGGGCCGCTGCTCCGGGTGTGTGCTCGCTGGAGAAACATATTAGATGGCCTATCTCCGAAATCGATCTCCATCGAGTAGGCAAGTAGCGAGACGCCGTCATTTGGCCTGGCAGATCGCGCAACGCCAAACTCCTGGTCATCCGTCCATGTCGTTTCGCTTGGCTGAGCCTCCACCACCGCAGTGGCGTTTCCGCGAACGATGAACGGAAGTTCTGCCATATGCACTGGCGCTGCTGAAGCAGGCTGGAACCCTTGATGCTGCACTTCCTGGAGAGCGCCGGCCTGCGAGGGCTCGGGTACGCGCAGTTCAAAGGCTTGTCCTTCCGGGAACACGATCTCGGCGATTGGTCCCACCGTGATCCCGATGGTCACGACCGCTCCTGCGCTTGCCTGGGGCGAGCGACCGGTCTGGCCAAATGCCGGGTTGGCGAGTTCCAAAATGGCCCAGAATCCACCAAGCACCGAAAACAGAATGCCTTTCGCGCTCACGCTCATCTTCCTTACCTTTCCGCAGAGTGCTGATGGTGACGGTGATAACGAGAGAAAGAGGCGCGAAAATGGTGCAATGTGGCGCGACTAAGGTTTTTGGAGGAAGAGTTAATACTTAATTGCAATGCCCCCGGGGGATCGAGCCATTGAGGCTAATTTTCTCAATAAATTCAGAATTATTTATGTTCCCAATCGGTTGCAGGCTAGGTGTTCCATCCCGGATGATCACATAAGCCCTCGGCGGTCTGCCCTTTTCCTGGCAAGATCGGTTCTGAGGGAAGTTCGGGACGGGGCGCGACCATGTTGATCCATCTCCACAAGCAAGCCACGACGACGCCGAAGGTCCGGGCCGCGATGCAGGCGAGCACGGAGACTGCGCCGGTGCTGGCCGAGCGTTTCGGGGTCACGGAGCAGACCGTGTACAAGTGGCGGCACCGCGACAGCGTCGAGGATCGCAGCCACACGCCGCACCGGCTTCAGACGACTTTGACGCCCGCAAAGGCGGCGGTGGCGGTGGCCTTGCGCACTACGCTGCTGGTTTCGCTCGATGACCTGCTGGCTGTGGTGCGCGAGTTCCTGAACCCGAATGCCTCACGCTCCGGCCTGGACCGCTGCTTGCGTCGGCATGGCGTGGGAAACCTGCGCGATCTGAAGGCCAAGGCACCAAGGCCGAAGCACAGCGCCTTCAAGGCCTACGAGCCCGGCTACATCCACATCGACGTGAAATACTTGCCACAAATGGCTGATGAGGGGTCACGCCGCTATCTCTTCGTGGCAATCGACCGCGCGACACGATGGGTCTTCATTCGCGTCTTCAAGACCAAGACGGCGGCCAACGCCCGGCGCTTCCTGCGTGACCTGGACCGTGCCTGCCCGCTACGTATCCGCACCATTCTTACGGATAACGGCAAGGAGTTCACCGACCGCCTGTTCGGTCTGCGCAAACGTGCCGC
>REEF01001071.1 GCA_007695205.1 Planctomycetaceae bacterium | reverse complement strand
CGACCCGACCCGGTCGGGACGGAGTCCCAACCTACAAAGATGCGCGCACCGTGCAGGCATCCTACAGGTGAAGACTCTAAAGAAGGAATGCATCACGAATTCGAGGAACCCCAGCCATGATCCATAAGCTGATCGATTTCTGTCTCCGCGAACGCCTGGTCGTGTTGGCCTTGGTGGTCGGCGCGGTTTTCTACGGGTGGCACAGTACGCAAACCGTGCCGCTGGATGCCATCCCCGACGTCAGCGAGAACCAAGTGATCGTGCTGGCCGAATGGCTGGGCCGTTCGCCGAAGGACATCGAGGACCAGATCACCTATCCGTTGAGTGTCGCGATGCAGACGGTGCCGGGGGCGCGGAGCGTCCGGGGCAACAGCATGTTCGGGTTCAGCTTCGTCCAGGTAACGTTCCACGACTCGATCGATTTCTACTGGGCTCGTTCGCGAGTGGCCGAACGGATGACGGCCCTGGGGGATACGCTGCCCGAAGGGGTGGTGCCCGTGTTGGCGCCCGATGCGACCGCATTGGGCCAGATCTACTACTATGTGCTCGAGCCGCCACCGGGCATGGATCTGGCCGAATTGCGTTCGCGTCAAGACTTCTTCATCAAGTTCGCGTTGCAGTCGGTCGAGGGCGTCTCGGAAGTGGCCTCGATCGGCGGCTACGTACGGCAGTACCAGATCGACGTGGACCCGGACCGGCTGCGTTACCACGATATTCCGCTGAGCGAAGTGATCGAGGCGGTACGGGCGTCGAACATCGACGTGGGGGCCAAGACGGTCGAAACCGGTGGGATGGAGTTTCTGGTCCGAGGCCGTGGCTTCATCGGATCGGGCAAGACCATTCAAGGCACGATCGAAGATATCGAAAACACCGTGATCCTCACCCGCGACGGCATCCCGGTCCGCGTGCGCGACGTGGCCCAAGTGCAGACCGGGCCCGCTTTCCGCGACGGCGCGTTGGATCTGAACGGCCAGGAAGCGGTCGGCGGGGTGGTCGTGATGCGATATCGCGAGAACCCGCGCGCGGTGATCCAACGCGTCGAGGAAAGAATCCGTTCGCTGGAATCGGAACTGGACGGCATCAAGATCCACGGCATCTATGACCGCTCGATCCTGATCAACGAAACGGTGGCCACCCTGACCGACGCCCTGGGCCAACAGGTGCTGATCACCATCGTGGTCGTCCTGCTGTTCTTGCTGCACGTACGAGCCAGTCTGGTGGTGGCCATCACCCTGCCGATCGCCGTGTTGATGGCCTACATCGGCATGAACGTATTCGATGTGGATGCGAATATCATGTCGCTGGCCGGGATCGCGATCGCCATCGGCACGATGGTGGATATGGGCATTATCGTTTCCGAAAACATCTATCGGCACCTGTCCGATTGGGAGGCGGATGGTTCGCCGGGAGGCCGGCCAAGACGGCTGGCCGTGATCCGCGAGGGGGCGGGCGAAGTCATCCCGGCGGTGATCACTGCCGTCAGCACCACGGTGATCAGTTTCCTGCCCGTGTTCTTCCTGACCGGCCGCGATTACAAGTTGTTCGCTCCGTTGGCCTGGACCAAGAGCTTTGCGATGGTGGCCAGTTTGATCCTGGCGGTCGTGCTGGTGCCCCTCTTGTGCCGCATGCTGCTGGTGACCGTCCGCTGGCCACGCCTGGCGGGGTTGACCAGCGCTCTGCCGATCGGTGGGTTGGTGGGGTTGTTGACCTATTTTGTATGGGGCGAGCGGCTGGAGCATTGGACGACACTCAGCCCGCCCTGGACCACGGCTCTCCTGACCGTCATCGCCGTTGCGGCGGGATACCGGATCACGCGGGAAAATGTGAAGCCGATCGAGCAGAACCCGCTGAGCCGAATGATCGTTGGCGGCTACGAGCCGCTCCTGCGTTTTCTGCTGGCCCACAAACGCGGTTTCATGACCTGCTACGCACTGCTGGTCCTGCTAGGACTAGGTGCTTGGTTCGGGCTGCCAACGGTGTTGCAGCCCATCGAGCGAGCGGCATCCGCGCTGGGTGCCGATCTGAACGCGGTGCCCGGGTACGTCCGCGCCAAGCACGTGTTCACCGGATTGCGGTCGGACGACTGGATCGCGTTGGACGAGGGCAGTTGGTTCTACATGCCCAGCCTGTACCCGGCGGGCAGTTTCAGCCAGACCATGGAAGTCTTGCAGACGCAGGATGCGATGATCAAACAGATCCCCGAGGTGGAAAACGTACTGGGAAAGATCGGCCGAGTTGCCTCGGCACTGGATCCGGCGCCGGTGCAGATGATCGAAACCTATGTGATGCTCAAACCCCGCGACCAATGGCGGCCGGGTATGACCGAACGCAAGATATGGGACGAGATCAACGCCGTCGCCACCCTGCCGGGCATCCCCATGGCCAGCCCGCTGCAGCCGATCGAAGGCCGCGTCGTCATGCTGCAGGCCGGCATCCGGGCGTCGATGGCCGTGCGGATCTACGGCGATAGCCTCGAAGGTCTGGCAACCGCCTCGCGGGAGGTGGCCGACCATCTGCGCGAACTGCCCCATGTGAACCGTGGGACGGTCAGCCCGGATATTGTCTTGGGCAAGCCTTATCTGGAATTCGAGGTGGACCGCCAGGAGGCCGCTCGCTACGGCATGACCACCGCGATGGTCAACCAGGTCGTAGCAGCCGGGTTGGGCGGATTGGATGTCACCACCACGGTCGAAGGCCGAGAACGCTACCCGATCCAGGTGCGTTACCAGCGGGATGTGCGCGAACAGATCGACCAATTGGGCGACGTGCCCGTGGTCACTCCGGCCGGTGCAGTGGTGCCACTGAAGCGTCTGGCCCACATCTCCAGTACTTGGGGCCCGGGAATGATCCGCAGCGAGGACGCTCGGCTGGTCGCGCACGTGATCTTTTCCCCGTCCGGTGGCGTCGGTGCGCTGGAAACTGTCGATGCCGTGATGGACTCGCTGCGCACCGCACGCGCCGATGGCACCCTGGTCTTTCCCGACGGGAACTTCGAACTGCAGGCCGTCGGATCGTTCCAGAACCAGATCGAGGCCAACCGCCGCCTGATGTGGCTGATCCCCCTGGTGATCCTGATCAACCTGCTGTTGATCTACCTGCAATTTCGCAATCTGCCGATTTCGATGCTGGTGTTCACCGAGATCCCGACCGCGTTCGCCGGCGGCATGATCGCGCTGGCGCTGGTCGACGTCCAGATGAATACGGCCGTTTGGGTCGGATTCATCGCGTTGTTTGGAATCGCCGTGGACGACGGTGTGGTCATGGCAACGTACCTGGACCAGGTATTCAAACGCCGCCGTCTGACCAACATCCGGGACATCCGTGATGCGACGGTCGAGGCCGGATTGAAGCGAATCCGACCCTGCTTGATGACCACGGTGACCACGTTGGTGGCGCTGCTGCCCATCCTGTTGGCTACCGGTCGTGGCGCCGACGTAGCCCGGGCCATGGCACTGCCCGTTTTCGGCGGCATGTGCATGGGCTTGATCACCTTCTTCGTTGTCCCCGTGCTGTACTGCGGTTACAAAGAACTGAAGATGCACGCCGGCTTGCACGACCCCGATTGGGAAGCCCAACAGGAAACGACCTCCTCCGCCGCCCACGCAGCCTGATAAAATAAAGGGGGCAGGAGCATAAATTGGGTAGTTTATCGGTCCGGTCGTTCTTCAACGATCTCGGGGCAGTCGCGTGGACGGAGAGGCTGTAAAAAAATGGGACTGGCTCCGAGTGGGAACCGAGAAAACCTTGGAAAACCGGTGGTCGCGAAGGTGCCCGTCTCCATTCCTTTACAGCCTCGGACTGGGAGAAATCGCCCGATGCGTTATCCGTCGTTCAA
>REEF01000230.1 GCA_007695205.1 Planctomycetaceae bacterium | reverse complement strand
GCCAAAGAGCCGTGTGGTGACGCCCGCCGCTGTGGCGAACAGGACCATGCGGTCGCTGGCATTATCATCCGCCGGTTGCCCCAGCACGCCGGGCGCGACGTGGCCGTACACTTCGATCAAATCGATCGGGGTTGCGCTATCCGAGCCCACCGGCGCGGTACCATAATCGATGCGGAATACATCCCCGCCGGATTGGCCCATCAGGCGGATGCTGTCCTTGCGCGTGATGGCAAAGTCCTCGAAGGTCGCGGTGTTCGAAACGACTTCCAACCCCGCCAACCCGCTGACCACCGCGTCTTGCACCGTGGCATCGTCGTCACCGCCTGTCAGGATCGCGTCGAACGCCGTGGCCGGCGTGTCGTCCGCCACCGGTGCAAGGCCGGTGAAATTCACCACCATGGCATCCTGCCCGAATCCCTGTGCCGCCGCGCCTACAGCGCCCGCACCATAGAAATCGAGTGGATCGATCACCCAGGTACCGGAGAAGTCGGTCAGCGGATTCGGAGGCCCGGCGAGGAACGACGTGCGAGCTGTAACGAATCCGGGATCGCCCGTGATCGTCAGGCTATCGAAGCCCGCACCACCAACGAACCCGATCGTTCGGTTGATGAAGCCGTTGTCCAATCCGCTGCCGGTTCCGCCGTGATCGATGATCAGCGTATCGTCATCTTCATTGCCGATCACACTGATCTGGCCGACGCCGTCGTACCATTGCGTCGAGTAGAGTTGCTCGCCGCTGCCTGTATCGACATAGATCTCCAGGAAGTCCTCGCCCAGCCCTACGTCCAAGCGGCGGACCAGCCGGATCACGTTTTCGTTGCCGTCTCCTCCCGGCTCGATCACGTTCATGTCGATGACATCCACAAACCCGGCCGATGTTGTGTGCACCAAGGTTTCGATGTCGGTGTAGACCACATCCTGGACGCCGGTTGCCGAGATCGTCCCGCTACCGGGCGCCGCGATCGACTTGGTCGCCTGAGCCGGGCCGTCGTAGAACATCACATCGCCGGGAAAGACCGGGCCCGCCGGGTCGTTACCGTGAATCGTGAACCGGGTGTCGGGCGAAGGTGTCACAGCGATCTGGTTGCCGATCGTCAACGGACCCATGACGGTGGAATTGCCGTCGGCGTTCAGGACCAAATCGTTCAAAGTGGAATCGAAGAAGATATTGACGGTCGTCGGCGGTGTCGGAGACGTCCGCGTGAATGTAGTGGGGGTAAGGACGTAGTTGTTGACGTCAGTATCCGACTGGTCGTTGATCACCAAGGTGTCGTTCGAACCAGCATCACCGTAGACAAATACGGGAGCCAAGATCGTATCCAGCGAGTAGCTGGCGCTGCCGATGCTGACGACGTCGTCTCCGTCCCCGGCATGTATGATCAACCCGCTGTAGGTGCCACCGTCGGCTTGCCGCGTCGACTGGATGTGGAACGTATCGGCACCGCTGCCGCCATTGATCACAAAGGCGTTGGTAGCCGCGCCCGGGGCAAAATCATCGTCCAAGTCCAGCAGTGTGATCGTGTCGCCTTGGTTGCCCAAGTTGACTGTCAGGCTGTCCGTCGGGTTGGGAACATTCGTATTCTCGAAATCGCTGCCCGTGTTGTCGAAAATCTCGATCCGTCCTGCCGTGGTGTGGTTCCGCAGGATGATGTCGTTGTTCGGGTTGCCCGGAACATCGGGCAGATTGAACGTCGTATTGACCGCGTCTCCGCCGTCGATCGGTTTGAGGCCGGTAAAGGTGATCGTGCTGCCATCCAGATCCACCGTACCATCGAAGCCGGTACCGGTACCTTGCGAGTCCTTGCCGGTGAACGTGAAAACCTGATCGGTAAACGGAGTCGCGTTCCCGGTGATGACTAATGCATCGTCACCCATACCGCCATGGAACGTCAGCCCGCTGGTGGGGATGGGGTCTCCGCCCGAGAAATCGACCGTCAACGTATCGTCGCCGCCTTGGCCGTCGATCGTCAGCGTATCCAGATTCACCAACAGCGTCTGCAATAGCACGGTTCCGTCGGGATAGGCTGCTCCCGCACGCACCTCGATTTCATCGCCGACCCGCCGGACAAAGAAGGCGTCGTCACCGGCGGTACCGTTCAATTCGGGGTTCGTGTTAAAGGACACGACGACATCATTGCCGTCGCCGCCAGCATAGCTGACTTTCAACGGAACAGCATCGACAAGCAAGGTTGCCCCTTCGGGAAGACCTGCAAACGCACCGCCCACCGGATCGGCACCGTCGTTGTTGATGATTGTGAACGAATGGCCCGGTTCGGGCGTGAATCCCAACGTAACGTCCAGATTGGCATCGTCCAAATCTACTGTCCCTGTCACGTCCAGTTGATCGTAATCCGTACCCACGCCGGTGCCGTTGATATCGACGGCGAAGATCGAACCGCTCTCGAAAGCGACGCTACCGGTGGCAAGAATGCCCGTACTGGAGCCCGGCGCGACGGTGCCGCCGTCTTCCGCGGTCACCGTACCACCCACCGAGCCGGTTCCGCCCAGCGAAGCACCGTCTTCGATCGATACGGAACTGCCGGCAGCCGTTGATCCATTGACCAGCAAGATCCCATCGCTGACGGTCGTATCGCCGGTGTAGGTGTTAGCGCCGGAGAGCGTCAATATCCCGCTTCCGATTTTGGTGAGAACCACGGTGCCGTCGCCATCTTGGATCACACCGCTGAAGTTACCACCTTGATTGTTCGTTCCGACGGTCAGGATGACGTCACCAGCGGCGCTGGACGTGACCGTCCCACTTCCATCCAGTCCACCGATGCTCGGACTGTGACCATTCAGATCCAACTGGCCGTTCACCACCAGTCGTCGATCGGGCAGCGCCCCTGCGGAACTCAGCTTGAAAGTACCGTCGGCCAGTGTGATCGTCCCGGAGCCGGCGCTTAGTGCCAACACCCCGATCGAGTCTGTGGCGGCCAGAAACTGATCCGCGTTACCGGCCGTCAAAGCGGTGAGAGCGCTGGCGAGCGTGCTGGAAACAACGACCGGATTCCCGCTTGCGCCGATGCCTCCGGAACCGGCCGCGAGCATGATTGCACCAGCGCCAGCGTCGATATCGGTCGCCGCTGCGCCCGAGGTGATTGCGCCCGTGCCGCCTGTGGTCAGCGTCACGTCGCCGCCGCTGGAATCCAGCGAGCCGCTGCCGCTGAATGCGATGTTGGCGCCCGTCGTCAGGTGCAAGTCGGTCGCCGAGCCACGCGTGATCGACTGGCTGACGGTGATCGTCCCGCTGTTGCTGTCGCCGATTTGCAGCGTACCCGCCGTGATCCGATCCAGTTCGCCATCGGTCAGCCCCAACTGCGCTGGGCTGTCCGCGCCGCCCAGGTCGATAGACTGGTTGTTACTCAGCGGTCGCAAGGTCGCTGTGTTGCTGCCGGCATCGATGGTGGCATTGGATTCATGAATCAGGATTCGATCGCCGATGATCTCCAGCCAGCCGGACCCGGTCTGTTGGACGGACATGGGGCCGAACTCTCCGAGCTGCACGCCCGAAGTAGTGGCCGCGTTCGTGCCGTGCGTACCGGTCAGGCTGATGTTGCCCGAGCCGGTGGCGCTGACCTGAGCGCTACCACCACCCATCGAGATCCCGTAATTCTCGCCGCTGCCCGTGCCTCCGGTACCGGTGATTTCGATATTGCCGGAACCGGTGGTGCTGATGGAGCCATCCGCGAGCCGTACGCCGGAATCGTAGATGCCAGATGCGGGGGCGCCGCCGGTCCCGGCGATCACAATATTTCCGTCTTCCGTCGTGATCGTCGAAGTTAGAATCCCGACGCCTTCCACATAATTGCCGGTGCCCGTCCCGCCGGTGCCAATCATCGTGATCGAT
>REEF01000701.1 GCA_007695205.1 Planctomycetaceae bacterium | reverse complement strand
GTCGGGTCGGAGACCCAACCTACGTTGGTTGCGGCCGGAGGCCGCGTTAGGACTTGGTCAAAAACAACCTTACGGTTTCTGTTGCGTAAAAAGTAGGACGGATTAGCAATCCGTCCCACGAGGTAACTCTATGCAACGTTGGGATTGTTGTCGCCCAAGGCTCAGCCGATCTTTTGTTTCAGCTCGGACAGCAGATTCAGCGCCTTGCCGATCTCGGCCTTTTGCCGTTCCGGTTCCTGGGGAATTTCGCGTTCGATCGTCAGCGGCCCGGTGTACCCCAGACTGTCCAAAGTGCGCAGATAGGTCTCCATACCGACGTCCCCTTCGCCCAGCGGCACCTCCTGCCCCCAGTCGACACCTGGATTGGCCGCCCATTTGCCGTCCTTGCAGTGGACGCTACGGACCAGGCTACCAATTTGCTTCAGGGCCTGGATCGGTTCTCCCGTTCCATACAGGATCATGTTCGCCGGATCGAAGTTCACGAACAGATTGTCGCGTTCCAGATCGCTGATGAACTTCAGCAGGCCGTCGGCTGATTCCTGGCCTGTTTCCAAGTGCAGGTTTTGGCCGTTCGCCTTGGCGTGATCGCACACCTCGCGAGTCACTTTCAGCACCTCGGCGTACAGTGGATCGCTGGAGTCGTGGGGGATAAAGCCCAGATGCAGTGCGACCACCGAACAGCCCAGCATTTTCGCGAAATCGGAGATCCCCTTCATCTCCTGAGTCCGAGCGGCACGCGTTTCCGGCGGTACCAAACCTACGGTTCGGCTGACCGTGGGGATATCCGCATAGCTCTCGCCCTCGAATCCACCGAACACGGCCGTCACCGTGATCCCCAGTGCGCTTAACCGCTGCAGAAAACGTTCGGCGTTTTCAGGAGTCCGCGTCTGGGCTGCGGGAGCATGCAGATGAATGGTCGGTACACCCAGTTCATGAGCGACTTCCAAATTGACGCCCAAACCCGCGTCGACGCTTGTAAAAACTCCGAGAGGCCATTTTTCCATGATCGTTTACTCCTGTAATTCGAGGCCAAATAGTGATGCTTGCACACTATGTTGTAGGTGGTTCTGATTCTGACCGCAAGATACGGGAAGTACTTGCAATCGCTTTACACATCGAGTAATTTAACGGCTCGACCTAATCAAACCTTCAGCGCACACCAGGCGCAAAATCACGGGAGGCTAGAGGTAGCGATAAGGACATCGTTCTTCTGAGGGGAATGCCACCAGTAGCATGGCAGATTCAGCGAGAACCTCGACAAATAAACTAGCGTCAGGAATCGGTGCGACGAAACGTGGGATCGCGAGATCTCGTGTTATGCGTTCGCACGGGCCTGAGAACGTCTTCCGCACGAAGCGGTGTTGTCGAGGCGATTCGAGCGTCATGGATTCTTGTCCGGTTCGGTGGTTTTCTAGGTAGCGCACGTCCTCAAGCCTCTGTCTAACTTCGTTCGATTCGACTCTGTGTGACCTGAAGGGATTCGCTGATGCACCGGAAACCGCTGATTGGGCTGAACGCTGACTACCGTCCCGCCAAAAACGACTCACCCGCCTACTCTTTCATCGCTGCTGGCTATTACGTTCGCTTGCAGATCGCGGGGGCCATCCCCGTCATCGTGCCGCCCTTGGAGATGGGAGAGGACGTCGATCCCGTGCTGGACACTTTGGATGGGTTCGTCTTGGTGGGAGGCCATGATTTAGACCCACGACGCGACGGATTCATGCTGCACCCCTCGGTGCGGATGATGGATCGACAACGCGAGACGTTCGACCGAATGCTGGTCGATCGGATCGCCGAGCGGCGCATGCCTGTCTTTGGCATCGGCGCCGGGCTACAACTTTTGAACTTGTGGGCTGGCGGAAATCTTTTCCTGCACGTGCCCGAGGACCTGCCGGAAGCGATTCCGCACAAGGATCTGCAAGATCCCGGACATCGCCACGGTCTGGAAGTGACCCCCGGTTCGCTGATGGACCGTGTCTATGGCGACGGTGAAATCCGCGTCAACAGCATGCATCACATGGCCATCGACGAGGTGGCTCCTGGTTTTGCTGTCACCGCGCGGTGCCCCGATGGCGTGATCGAGGCGATCGAAAGCGAATCGCCCGAATGGTTCGCCTTCGGCACCCAGTTCCATCCCGAAGCGGACTCCGCTTCGGCGCTAGACATCCGCATCTTTGAAGAATTCGTCGACGGAGTGAACGCTCAGCGTCGTGTTCACAGCGAGATGCGCATGCTGGTCGCTTGAGCGACTGCAGTCCAACATGACGACGGGGCAGACCTGACGCAGTCCGGTTCCGAAGGATGCGTCCAGCCTGCCCCGTCCGTCATGCCGTGATGCCTTGCGAAAAACATCGATTTCGATTTGCTATTTCCGGAAAAGCGGCAAGAGTTTAAGTGAGCAGACTGGGGAATATAGGTTGCCTTTTCTGCTCGGCGAGTGCTTTATCCGGAGAAAATCAAAATCATGCGAGCATCACCCCCACATTACCTATTGTTTTCCGAATCCCGAACCATTCGGTTTACCCATTCCATGGACGCTACGGACGTGGTTGGCCAGTGGAGATTTGTGCTGGAGAGCCTGGATGGCGACGTGGTGCTGGAGGCGACCGACGACGAAAACGAAGGGGATGCCAGCCGTTTGGAATTGCTGGCGGTGGTACGAGGCCTGGAAGCATTGGACCAACCGTCTCGAGTCACGCTGTTGACCCCAAGTCGTTACGTCACCCATGGTCTGCGGTTCGGATTGGACGAATGGCGCGAGAACGACTGGCAGTGGGAACGTTTTGGCGAGATGGAACGGATCAAAAACTGGGATCTTTGGCAGCGAATCGATCGGGCGATGTCCTTTCACGAAGTCGACTGTCGCGTCTGGCGATTTGACGTGGCCGAACAATCCCCCCCGGCTAGTCATCTATCGCGTCGTCCATCGGAGGTGGCAAGACGCGTTGGTAGCAGCCGTCAACAGCCGGCAAGGGCATCCGATTCCGGCCGATCCGGCGGCGTTCTCTCCTCATGCCGCAAGGTCATCCAGGATCTTCTTTACCGCTGTTGGCTAGGGAATCGCAAATCCGTATCCGCTCAGGCTGCATGATGCACCAGGTGGCGGGACAACCGACGGGGCGAGCCACTTGGAGAGTTCACGAAAATCGCGTATACCATGGTGAAGGAAACTTAAAACGTGCGAACGACATTGACTCTTGGCAACCTGGGGGCCATCGTGGAGGGGACCCATGGGAACCCCTCGGAAATTCTTGGGCCACACGAGGTGAACGATGAAGGCCGTACTTGGCTGGCCATCCGCGCCTTTTTACCGGACACTCAGCAGGCCTGGGTCTTGGACCAGGCTCACGGCACCCCCAGGCCGATGCGTCGATTGCACCCCGCGGGATTCTACGAGGCGATCTGTCCTTGCCAGTCTTCGGAAACCCCCAAGCCGTATCGGCTTCAAGTCGCAGACACGAGTGGAAATATGACCACCATGGATGACCCTTACGCATTTCCCACCTTCTTTACAGACTATGACCTCTATTTGTTGGGTCAGGGGCGACATTATCGTTCTTTTGAGAAACTGGGGGCTCATCGTCGAGTTGTCGATGGGGTTGCTGGGATCAATTTTGCTGTCTGGGCACCGAACGCCTCGCGGGTCAGCGTGGTAGGCGATTTCAACCAGTGGGACGGCCGTCGGCACGCGTTGCGGAAGCATTTTTCCAGCGGCCTGTGGGAGATTTTTCTGCCAGGATTGAGCGACGGGCATCTGTACAAGTATCGCATTCACCCCCAGGACGGCGAGGTGATCGAGAAGGCCGATCCCTATGCATTTCGTAGTGAAGTCCCCCCCAAATCGGCATC
>REEF01000389.1 GCA_007695205.1 Planctomycetaceae bacterium | reverse complement strand
TTACGGTGGTCGTAATCTTTGCCAGTCAGGGGGTCATGCCCGCAAAGGTGGCATGCTCTGACGCATCGATTTATACAGTGGAAAACGGAGACTTCACGCGGGTCAAAAACCTCGCCGCGAGCGACACGAGCCATGGCAGTTCCTCCTGTAGAAAGATTCAGCGGACTTCCGAGCCGATGATTCTCAGTATACCTCCGTACATATCCGTGTCAACCCGGTGGAATCACACTCTTCTAAGGAATTTCCCGTGGTCCCGTCCATTGTCCACTTTCCTCCAGGGCTTGTCACTCACATGACGGGAGTAGATGCATTTCCACATAAGTACCGTTTTGGCTAAAAGGCTGGCTGTCCCCATTGCCGTTGCCCAGTTGAGTCGGCTGGTTTGGCGGATGATAATGACGTCAATGATTTCGTGGGGTTCGGAAACCATTGCCAGCTCCAGCCCCCTTTTTCAGCCGTTATACATACTCGATGGTACCGGGCGGTTTGGGGGTCAGGTCGTACAGGCAGCGGTTGACACCCGGCAAAGCGGTTACCCGTTGACAGATCCGATGTAGTTTGGGCCAAGGCAGTTCGACAACCGTCGCTTCGCGGGCATCGACACTCTGCACACAGCGGATGACGACGATCTGACCATACTCGCGCTGCCCGTCGCGGATTCCCGTCGCTTTGTCTTCCAGCAGCCCCGCTAAGTACTGGAAGGCTTCGATGTCGGCCAATTCTTCTTCGACAATCGCCGTCGCGGCACGCACCGTCGCCAGGCGTTCCGAGGTGACTTCGCCGACGATCCGGGTGGCGAGCCCTGGGCCGGGGAAAGGCATGCGATCCGTAATTCCGTCGGGCAGTCCCAATCGCCTTCCGACCTCGCGCACGCCATCTTTGCGCAGCGTTTCGAGTGGTTCCAAAACACGATAGCCATATTGCTGTTGGGGGTCGATCCCGAGTTGAGCCAAAATGTTGTGTTGGCGTTTGATACCGGCCACGGTCTCCTCGATGTCGGTCAAGATGGTTCCATGCAACAGGAACTTGGCCCCCGTCTCCCGCACCAATCGGCCGAAGACATCGCGATAGAAGGTCGAAGTCACCGCTTGCCGTTTTTCTTCGGGGTCCGTCAAACCGGCCAGTGCGTCCAGGAATTCGGCCCGTGCATCAAGACGCTCCACCGGGATGCCCAGGGCGGTGAACGCTTCCACGACGAACTCCGGCTCGCCCTCGCGCATCAGGGCATTGTCGACGAACACCGTCTTCAAACGATCACCCAACGCTCGGTGGCCGAGGACGGTGACCACCGAACTGTCGACGCCGCCGCTGAGCGCATTGATCGCTTTCTCCGAGCCTATCGCCTCACGGATCGATGCGATCTGCTGTTCGATGAATTCATCCCAATGGCTCATTGAAGCTTCTCCTGTTAAGAAATCCCGCAAAATGGAAGATCGGAGAAACCGACCAACGCATTGTCCATAACGTAACCGATGTGGGTGATCGACTTCAAGGGCTCCAAACGAAAGTCGAAGACTTCCAAGTCCGCCTACATGTGCTCGGGGTCGGTGGTCCCCGTCAACGGGATCATGCCGATCTGGATCGCGAACCGGAAGACGATCTGCGGGATGGTGCGCCGGTGACGGGCTGCGATCTGAGCCAACTGCTCAGCGGTCAGCGTCTGACGATTGGCGGTCAACAGCGAGAATCCCTGATAGTTCACCCCGTGGACACGGCAGAACTCTCGGACGTCACGAATCCCAAGCGAGACGGGCGTAGCAGCGGTTCTGGACGAAGCGAGGTCGGACACGGGCTTCCTGCCACAATTGCTGGAGTTGCTCGATCTGGAAGTTTCTGACCCTCAGCGGCGCCCCCTGCATCTCCGACCAACCACCCTCGCGATCTTTCGTGCTGCGTCGTATTCGAGCGTGAAGCCATCCTCGCACTTCATCCGCCTCGTCACATCATAACCAACCCCAGTCTAGACTGCACACGTCGAATCGGCATTATCGCTGGAGATCGGCGTATACATCACACGCCACCAGTTCATCGCGTTGCGATCCGTGACGTGACGATTCCTTCAGTCTACCGTTGACCAAATCACACGCGACATTTCTAATTTCGGTGGTCATCGTAGTGTGAGCCAGACTCACCGTTCATTCCTTTCGTAGTCGAACCAGGCAAAGTCGGCTGGGGCTTCGCTGCTCGAGCCGTTGCCTGTGGCGTACATACCGAAGTAGACTCCGGTGAAACTCATACCGGCCCCGCGCGACATCCATTCGCTGGACAGCTCTCGGGTGGATTGGGAGCCAATGCACCGAGCATCGCCGCCCTGCGGCTGGTAGAAGAACTCGTAGCTCAGCGGCTCGGCCTTGACGGAAAGTATCACGTCGCCATCGGGGAGCGGTTCGGGCGAAAGGATGACGGCCTCCTTGCCACCCTGCACCTTGCGCAGGAACACATGACGCCTGTCGTTGACCAGCCGCACACCGAGCTGAGTGTGATACCGTTCGTTTCCGCGAAGCACAATGCCTGCCTCCTCGTTCTCGTGGGTCGGATCGAAGCACAGGCGGCTCGCCAAGCGACAGCTCAGGGCCGTTTGTCGCCGTCCAAGGAACGTGGGTGAGGCGCGGTCTTTGAGCGTTTCGGCTGCGCCCTTCAGGCGAAGCCAGCCGAGACGTTCCGAAAACGAATAGTTTGCTTCCACCGGATTGCGGACATACTGCCACCAAGGTGGCAGTTGGTGGGCGTCGAACTTCTGCCGGATCGGCTCTTCCGGCCACGGATGTTCGGCAAGTCGCGGCGCAGGCATGGTTTCGGAAATTGGCTCGTTATTGTTGACCACGGGCCAGCCATCATCGCTCCACGTCACCGGAGCGAGAAAGGTTTCGCGCCCGATGTGGTGGTAGCGGCCACCCTGCGGTCGAAATCCGAGAAACACCATCCACCAACCGTCCGGCGTCTCGACCATGTCAGCGTGCCCAAGCGCTTGGAACGGGTGGTCCGGCAGGTGGCGATGGGTGAGGATCGGGTTGTCCGGGTTGGACTCGAAAGGGCCCCAGGGCGAGTCACTTCGAGCGACGGTGACTTTGTGGCCGTAGCTTGTTCCGCCCTCGGAAATCATCAAGTACCAGGTATCGTTCACATGGTACAGGTGGGGGCCTTCGGGCCAGATTCCGCCCGTGCCGCGCCAGAGTTCGACCATTTCCCCTTCGAGTTCACCTGTTTGAAGGTTTAGCATCTGCTGGCCCGTGTATCCTCGCTCGCCACCGACTTGGCGGTGGTAATAGACCGTCCCGTCCTCGTCGAAAAACAAGGAAGGATCAATACCTGCGCGGTCCAGCCACACCGGATCGGACCAGGGCCCGGCGGGGTCTTTCGCCGTCACGTAGAAATTGCCACCGCCCCAGACCACGGTCGAGATCATGTAGAAGAGCCCGTCATGATAGCGAATGGTGGGCGCGAAAATGCCGCCGGAGGAGGGCACTTTTTCCAGGCTCAACTGGCTCTTGCGGTCCAGCACGTTGCCGATCTGCCGCCAGTTGATCAGGTCGCGGCTGTGGAGGATTGGGACGCCAGGAAAGTACTCGAATGAACTGTGCACGATGTAGTAGTCGTCGCCGACGCGGCACAGGCTGGGATCGGCGTGGAAGCCCGGCAGGATCGGATTTTGGAACGTGCGCGTTTCTTCCGCCGTCTTCGAGAAGCGGTGCGCGGTTTCCAGCACGGCGTGATAAGCCGGTTTTGGTTCGCCCCGGCGGTCGAACAGCAGCGGATAATTGGTTCGGCCGCGTATCGGGAAGTTGTTCAGCCACGAGTCGCCGTCGGTGACGCCCCAGAACGTCACCCGGTCCACGACATCACGGTACTTCAAATA
>REEF01000875.1 GCA_007695205.1 Planctomycetaceae bacterium | reverse complement strand
GCGAACTCGTTCGCCCACTGCTTGACCGATCGCTTTCTGCATGAAGAGGCGTCGTCGCCTACCAGTCTGATTGGCCTGTTTGGGGACACCCACGTAACGTTTGGTGCCACCCACCTAATGTGCCGGATGGGCATGATTGGTGCGGATGGGCTTGACCGCTGTCACCCACCTGTTTGAATTAGTGCCTCCCCCATAGTAATGTTTTAGTGCCGCGTGATAGGTGCCACCCACCTATAGTGCCGCGTGATAGGTGCCACCCACCTATGGGCATATTCAGCCCAGCGGCGCGGTTAGGGATGAGCTGAATTCAGTACAGTGCTGCGGCCAATTTGGCGGCGGTTGGTTATTCGCCTCGCGAGCTGCCTGGGAATCGGCAGCATCCGTTCTATGGGGAACCGTCGTGTCCAATAACAAATCAACCATGGGATGCCCGGTCGACAGCAAATCAGAGTACGCAACGGACAGGGGGGTGCTTTCATGGCTCACGGTGGGGTGTTGCGGATTAGCTGGCAGCCCGTTCCGTGGGAATTGTTGGGGGACTTTTGATAGGAAACCTGTCTTCCTGGCTGCTAGCCAGAATCCCACCTAATAAACATATTCATGCGGCCTGTTGGAGCTGGTATTTAGGGCATCTGCGTTGCTCTTGTCACGGTCGACCTTCGGTTGTTACACTCTGCCCTCGCGCCGTCAGGGCTGGCTGGTCGATCGCCAGGCGGCGGATTCGCGCACCGAAAGAATTGGGAAGCTAGCAATACGGCAGCGTCGTGGTGGACGCGGACTGCTGTCCACTTTGCTGGAAGCGACAGGGAGGTCGCCTTGCGTCACCGTTGGTTGATTCGTCATAAGCTGTTTTTGGGCCTCGCGATGTTGATGCTGATCGTCGCCATTTTGGCGTTCAGCAGCTTTCGTGGCGTCTATGCTTATCGCGCGTTGGCTCGATCGATCAGCCATCATCGGGCGGCGGAACTGCGATTGGTCTCGGAATTGTCCTATCAGATCGGAGAATTGCGAACCGTGCTGAACCAGGTTCGTCGCAGGGAGGATTTGCGGCGGTTGACGCATTGCAACCAGGAACTGCGAGAGCGGTTTCGGGTGATCTTCCTGGACGCCAACGACAAGCTTCAGAAGTACCAAGAGCGGCTGGATGCCTTTGAACGCGATGCGTGTGTGGGTTGGGAGATGCCGTTGCAAGAGCCCGAGCGTCAAGCGTTGGCCGAGATCCGCATCGCGTTGCATCGGGTGGCTCAGCTTAATTCGGACGAAGCCTGGGTGATGAATCGGGTATATGTCGAGGCGTTGGACGAGGCGCTGGTCGACGCGCACACTGCCGCGATGAAGCTGCCGTTCTACCTGCAGCAGCGGATGCATGAAATCGTGAGTGAGGTCCGCGGCCAGTATCGAACGTGGATCGCGTTGACGTGGGTTTCCAGTTTCGCTTCACTGGTGATCTTCGGCGTCCTGCTGATCTTCATCTATCGCAGCATCTTTCGGCCGCTGCGCAGCCTGGTCCATGGCTCGCGCCGCGTGGCCGTGGCCCGCGATTTCGATCATCGCATCCACCTGGACACGCAAGACGAAATAGCGGAACTGGCCGACGCAATGAATGCGATGACCGACCAGTTTCAACGAGTTCGCGATGATCTGGCACAGCAGATCCGCGAACGTGACGAACAGGTCCGGCAGCGAACCAAAGCGGTCGTGCGCAGCGAGAAAATGGCCAGCCTGGGATTGCTGGCCGCAGGCGTGGCGCACGAGATCAACAATCCTTTGACCTCGGTGGCCGGTTGCGCCGAAGCACTGGAATCGCGGTTGCACGATATTATCCAGGAAGACGATTGTCTGCCCGACGATCAGCACAACCCGGAGATCGACGTGTTGCGCCGCTATCTGCGGCGTATCCAGGACGAGGCCTTTCGTTGCAAAACGATCACCGAACAACTGCTGGATTTTTCGCGGCTGGGCGATTGCCAGCGTCAGGAAACCGAACTGGGCGACTTAGTCGAGGGCGTGATCGCCATGGTCGGCCACCTGGGCTGCTATCGCGACAAGCAGGTCGTGTTCCGGCAGCCGGAATCCGTCTGGGCGATGGTCAACCCTCAAGAGATCAAGCAAGTCGTGCTGAACCTGATCACCAACGCGTTGGACAGCGTGGAAGCTCATGGCACCGTACGAGTCGAACTGCGACGCTCCGCCGGCATGGCGGAACTGGAGGTCAGCGACGATGGGTGCGGGATGACCGACGAGGTCAAGCAACATCTGTTCGAACCCTTTTTCACTCGTCGCCGAAATGGGCAAGGGACCGGGTTGGGGCTGTCGATCACCTACGGCATCGTCCGGGACCACGGTGGCGAGATCGTGCCGTTCAGCGATGGTCCCGGCAGCGGTTCGCGTTTTCTAGTCACCTTGCCTCTCGTGGCTCAACAGGAACATCTTTATGAAACGAAAAACAAAGTCGCCTGACCGCCTGAAGATCCTGTTCGCGGACGACGAGGCGGGGATCCAGGAATTGATGAGTTTAGAACTGCCGCGGATGGGGCACCAGGTGACGGTCTGCCCCGATGGCCTGACGGCCGCCGCTGCGCTGGAGCGGAATACCTATGATTGCGTGCTGGTCGATCTGAACATGCCGGGGCTGAACGGTCTGCAGGTCATCGAAATGGCGAAGGAACTGTCGCCGGAAACCGAAGCCGTTGTGTTGACGGGAAAATCGACCATCGATACGGCCGTCGCGGCGCTGCGCCAGGGCGTGTTTGACTATCTGACCAAACCGTGCAAGCTGGCCGAACTGGAATCGCTGCTGTCCCGCATCGCGCAGAAACGCGAGTTGAAAAACCAGTACCGTGCTCTGAAAAGCCAGTTGGATCGCATCGAAAGCGGAAAAAGCCTGGTCGGTTCGCACGAATCCATGCGGCAGGTACGGGAATTGATCAGCAAAGTCGCGCCGACCAATTCAACGGTGCTGATCCTGGGCGAAACGGGAACGGGCAAAGAACTGGTCGCCCGGGCGGTGCACGAGTCCAGCTTGCGAGTCGATCAGCCGTTCGTGCCGATCAATTGCGGAGCCCTGCCGGAAACGTTGATCGAGAGCGAATTGTTCGGGCACCGCAAGGGCGCCTTTACGGGCGCCGATGAACAGCGAGTCGGGTTGTTCGAGGTCGCTGACGGGGGCTCGATTTTCCTGGACGAGATCGGTGAGTTGCCCAAGTCGCTGCAGGCCAAATTGCTGCGAGTATTGGAAAGCGGCGAGATCCGCCGGATCGGTGACAATGAATCGCGAAGGATCGATGTCCGCGTCGTCTGCGCGACTCATCGCAATCTGGTCGACATGGTCGAAGAGGGCGATTTCCGCGAAGACCTGATGTATCGTATCAATACCTTCGAGATCCATCTGCCGTCCCTGCGGACACGGATCGAGGATGTCCCGGAGCTGGCCGAGCACCTGTACCGCCGCTTCCGCCCGGGGATGCACGCCGATCAACAAGTCTTCAGCCCCGAGACGCTTGATCGGCTGTGCGCCCATTCGTGGCCCGGCAACGTTCGCGAACTGGCCAACGTGATCGAACACGCCACCATCCTGTGCGACGCGCCGCCGATCCAGCCCAAACATCTGCCGCAATCGTTCGGATCACGCACTGCTCGCGTGCCCGAATTGGGGCCGTTGTCATTGAGGGAACTGGAATTGCACGCGATCCATCAATCGCTGGATCGGCACGGAGGCAACAAATCCGTCGCCGCCGAGGAACTGGGCGTCAGTCTGAAAACCCTGTACAATAAGCTGAACCAGGCTCATCTGGAAAAGAAATCTGCCTAGGGCGGAACGTATTGAGTTCACGGTCAGATCCGCAAGTTGGATGGCTGCC